>DMMK01000229.1 GCA_003453085.1 Verrucomicrobiales bacterium | reverse complement strand
ACTTTGCGCCGAAGGCGAAGCAGGTGCTGCAGATCTTTTGCCCGGGTGCGGCCTCTCACGTGGACCTTTGGGACCACAAACCGCTTCTGGAAAAGTACCACGGCACGCCCATGCCGGGTGGGGAGGCCGAGGTGAGTTTTCAGGGGAAGAATGGCAACCTTATGCGCTCGCCCTGGGACTTTGTGCCCGCAGGCCAGAGTGGAAAAATGATCACCTCCCTGCTGCCGCACATGGCACGGCATGTGGATGACATCGCCTTCATTCACAGCATGGCCTCGCGCACTAACACCCACGGCCCCGGCTGCGTGGCCATGAACTCCTGCTTCACCCGCGACGGCTTTCCCAGCGCGGGTTCCTGGGTGAGCTACGGCCTGGGCAGCCTCAATGAAAACCTGCCGACCTATGTTTCCATCCAGGATCTGCGTGGCGAGCCGCCTAACGGCAAGTCCAACTGGAGCAACGGCTTCCTCCCTGCCCAGCACCAGGCCGTCAGCATGGCCGCGCAGCAGCCCCTGCGAAATCTCACCCGGCCAGCCGCCATCTCTCCCGCAGAGGAAAAAGCCACACGCGAATACCTGCATTTCATGAATCAGCAGCACGCCCAGGCCCACCCCGGCCAGGAGGAACTCCGGGCGCGCATGGCCGCGTATGAACTGGCCGCCAAGATGCAGCTCACAGCCCCCGAAGTCAGCGATCTCTCCCGCGAACCCAAGCACATCCAGGATCTCTACGGCACGAATGATGCCAATCACCTCAAGGCCGCCTACGCACGCAATTGTTTGTTAGCCCGCCGTTTTTTGGAGCAGGGAGTGCGTTACGTCAGCCTTTACTGCGCCTCGCGCGCCAGCGCAGTGGATGGCCTGTTGAATTGGGATGCGCACAAAACCCTGAAGGCCGACTACGAACGCCATGGCCCCATCTTTGACCAACCCACCGCCGCCCTGCTCACGGACCTGAAACAGCGCGGCATGCTCAATGATGTGCTCATCATCTGGTGCACCGAGTTTGGCCGCATGCCCACTCACCAGCAGGGCACCTCAGGGCGGGATCATAACCCCGACGCCTACACCGCCTGGATGATGGGCGCAGGCATCAAAGGCGGGGTGAGCCACGGGGCCACGGATGATTTTGGCCGCCGAAGCGTGCAGGACGTCACCAGCGTTTACGATTTCTACGCCACTATCCTTCATCTGTTAGGCCTGGATCACGAAAAACTCACCTACTATCACAACGGCACCAACCGCCGCCTCACCGATGTCCACGGCCATGTGCTGAAGCCCATTTTGTCATAAGGGTCCACATCCCCTTTTATAGATTCATGCGCTCCAAAATCACGATTCATCAGGTCAATCTCCACACCCCCGGACTGCTGAGACAGGAATGGGTGCAGATGCGGAATGCTCTGTGGCCGCAAGGGCTGGAGGCCATGGAGGCATCCCTGGCCGATCTGCAGCGGCTCGGGGTAAACTACGTGGGCTTTGTGGCGAAGACCAAAGAGGGTGAACTGGCAGGCTTCGCGGAGTCTTCCCTGCGGCCTTATGTGAATGGCTGCGAAACGGCACCCGTAGCCTTTCTGGAGGGCATCTACATCCACCCTCCCTACCGCCAGCAGGGCCTGGCCCGCTGGCTGATCGAGGAGGTCGAAGCCTGGGCCAAAACCTGCGGCTGCACGGAATTGGGCTCCGATGCCCTGACGGATAATCTCTCCAGCCACGCCATGCATGAAGCACTCGGTTTTACCGAAACCGAACGCGTCATCTACTTCCGCAAACCCCTCGTCTGAGAATCATTCCGGCATTCATGAAATCGTCTCTTTTCGTATTCTCTCTCGCACTGGTCGCCCTAACGGCCGTGGCCAAAGAGGCTCCAAACCTTGCCTTCTTTGAGCAGAAAGTCCGCCCAGTGTTGGTGGAGCACTGCTATGCCTGCCATAGCGGGGAGGCGAAGAAGCTGAAAGGGAATCTTTACCTGGACTCCAAAGCGGGCTGGGAAAAGGGCGGCGACAGCGGCCAGCCCGCCATCATCCCCGGCAAACCGGAGGCGAGCCTGCTGATCCGCAGCATCCAGCATCTGGAGCCAGACCTGGAGATGCCGCCGAAGAAACCAAAACTGCCCGAGGCCGTCATCGCAGATCTCATCACCTGGGTGAAGATGGGCGCACCCGATCCCCGCACGGGCGTGAAGATAGAGGCGAAGCGGGCGGATAAAACCTGGTGGTCCCTGCAACCACTACGCGACGTCTCAGGCGACCTAACCAAGTTTAAGAATGCGCCCATTGATGGATTCATCACTCAAGCGTTGGCACATAAAAACCTGGCAATGAATGGCCCAGCGGAGGCGAGAACACTGATCCGCCGCATGAGCTACGATGTCACGGGCCTACCGCCCACGGTGTCTGAGGTGGAGGCGTTTGAAAAGGCGTACACGACCGATGCCGACGCGGCCACCACGGCGCTGGTGGATCGTCTGCTGTCCAAACCACGCTATGGCGAGCAGTGGGGCCGCCACTGGCTGGATGTGGTGCGCTTTGGCGAGAGCAATGGCTTTGAGCGAAACTTTGTCATTGATGATCTGTGGCCCTTCCGGGACTACGTCATTCGTTCGATCAATGCGGACAAGCCTTTCAATCAATTAATCACCGAGCACCTCGCAGGCGATGTCATCGGCAAAGATCAACCAGAGGTAGAAGTCGGCAGCGCCTTCCTCGTCGCAGGCGCCTACGATGACGTGGGCAATCAGGACCCCGTCGCTCAGAAAAACATCCGCGCCGCCACGCTGGATGACATGATCACGGCCACGGGCGGGGCTTTCCTGGGCCTCACCATCAATTGCGCGCGCTGCCATCATCACAAGTTCGATCCCATCCCCACAGAGGACTACTACCGCCTGCGCGCCGCCTTTGAAGGTGTCACCCACGGGCGGCGAGTCATCGCCAGCGCAGACCAGCGCGCCGCTCATGCCGCGGCAATGAAACCCCTAACAGCAAGAATGACCAAACTGAACGCCGCCAAGTCCGCCCTAGAGACACAGGTGGAGCTGCGGGCCAAGGCGGCCTTTGCTCAGATGAAACCCACGCGCCCGAAAATCGATGTACATGGCACGGATGAATCGTTCGCACCCGTAGAGACACGGCATCTACGTTTTGTCATTCAGTCCCTCACCAGCGAGCCAGGCGGCAAACCGGGATCAGGCAAGCTCACCGAATTCCAAGTCTGGAGCGCCGAGACCACACCGCGCAATGTGGCCCTGGCCAGCCTGGGCACCAAGGCTGCGGGCGCGAAGTCTGCCACAGCGGAAGATTTCCCTGAGGCCTACGGGCCGCAACTGTGCATTGACGGCCAGTTTGGCGAGCAGTGGTTCATCGGCCACCCGGCGGTGCTGACGCTTACTTTTCCCCAGGTGGAAAAGATTCAGCGCATCACCTTCATCAATGCCAAAGGCGGGCGCGACATTGACGAAAGCAAGGTGCGCGGGGCCACCCCATGTGAGTATGAGGTGCAGGTCTCTCTGAATGGCCAGACCTGGCAAACCGTGGCCAGCGATGCCGGGCGCGAGGCCTGGAGCCCCGCCCATGGCATCGCCAAAGCACGCCGCAGCGTGATCACAAAGGAAGAGACCGCCCAGCTTGCCGCGCTGGATCGGGACATCGCGCAAGTGCAGCGCGCCATCGCCGCAGTGCCCCCGCTGCCTCAGGTCTGGGCAGGCACACACGCACAGCCGAAGGAAGCCACGTTTGTGCATCTCGGGGGTGATCCTATGAAACCCGCCGCGCCAGTGCCGCCCGCCAGCCTGCAAGTGCTGGCAGATCTGACGCCCGCCTTTGCCCTGCCGCAAGACGCGCCGGAGGGACAGCGCCGCCTGGAGCTCGCCCGCTGGATCACCAGCGATGCGAATGCGCTCACCGCCCGCGTCTTGGCGAATCGAGTGTGGCACTACCACTTCGGCACCGGCCTTGTGGATACACCCAGCGACTTCGGCTTCCTCGGCAGTCAGTCCACGCATCCCGCCCTGCTGGATTACTTGGCCCGCCGCCTCATCGCCCATGGCTGGCGGCTGAAACCTCTGCATCGGGAGATCCTGCTGTCGCAGACGTATCGGCAGTCTGGACAGCATCGCGCTGAGGCCGCTCAGGCCGATCAAGAGGCGCGTCTTCTCTGGCGTTTTCCACCCCGCCGCCTCACTGCAGAAGAAGTGCGTGACACGCTGCTCACGGCCGCTGGCAAGCTAAAGCTGGATCCCATGGGCGGTCCCGGCTTTCGTCTCTACAAGGCCATGCAAAACAACGTCACCACCTACACCCCGCTGGATATGCATGGACCGGAGACGTATCGCCGCGCCGTGTATCATCAAAATGCCCGTGCCAGTGTGGTGGATGTGCTGAATGATTTTGACCTGCCCGACATCTCCTTTGCTGCTCCCCGCCGGGCGAATACCACCACGCCCATGCAGGCACTCACGTTGCTAAACCACCCATTCACCC
>DMMK01000454.1 GCA_003453085.1 Verrucomicrobiales bacterium | reverse complement strand
CATCGCCATCGTGGGCCTGCTGGTCTTCGGCTTTTTCCGAGCCTGCACCGATGGCAATACCATGCCCATCCTCTGCATGGTCTCCGATCCACGTTATCGCGCCACCGGCTTTGGAGTCCTGAATCTCTTTGCATGCGGCATTGGTGGCCTAACCATTTATGCTGGTGGATTGTTGAGGGATGCCAATGTCAACGTCCGCCACATGTTTGAATTTTCTGCGGTCGGGCTTCTCCTCTGCGCGGTCCTGCTCTCGTGCATCCGGCCAAAGCCGTCTCTCACTGCTCCCGCGCCACTCCCTTGATGTTAGGCTGGCTCATTTCTCTCGCTCAATGGCCATGGCAATGCCCATGCCTCCGCCGATGCAGAGGGAGGCAATGCCACGCCGCAGGTCCAGGTCCTCCATCAGATGCAGCAGCGTCACCAGCACCCGCGCACCGCTACATCCCACCGGATGGCCGAGCGCAATGGCTCCACCGCGACGGTTCAATCGGCTCTGGTCGAGTCCCAACTGCCGGGCGCAGGCCAGTGCCTGGGCCGCAAAGGCTTCGTTGATCTCCACAGCGTCCACGGAGTCGAGTTCCCACCCGGCCTCTTCGCACAGACGGCGAATGGCATGTACCGGCCCCAGGCCCATGGTGGCTGGATCGCAGCCTACCGCTGCACAGCCGACAAGACGTGCCCGTGCTGTCAGGCCGTGCCGGGAGATGGCGGCTTCAGAGGCCAGCATCAGCAGAGCCGATCCATCGTTCACCCCTGACGAATTGCCAGCCGTGACGCTGCCGTCTTTGCGAAAGGCGGGCTTCAGTTTGGAAAGCTTCTCCAGGGTGGTGTCGGCGCGTGGATGCTCATCGTGCTCCACCATCCCCTCGCGGGTTTCCAGTGGAACAATCTCGCGCTGAAAGGCCTCGCGGCTGGCACTGGCCCCTTGCTGGCTGGCCAGGGCAAAAGCATCCTGGTCTGCCCGGGTGATGCCACAGGCATCCACAATGCGTTCGGCGGTTTCTCCCATGCCGATGTTCAGTACGGGATCCGTCAGGCCATCGGCCAAGATGGCATCCACCAGCGTGCTGTTGCCCAGTTTGCAACCGCTGCGCAGGTCGGTGGCGTAGTGCGGGGCGCGGCTCATGGATTCCACCCCTCCCGCCAGCACCAGGGCGGACTCGCCTGCCGCGATGGCATCTGCCCCCAGGGCCACGGCCTTCATGCCGGAGCCGCAGACCATGTTCACCACATAGGCGGGCGTGCTCTGCGGCAGGCCCAGGCGCAGTCCCAGTTGCCGGGCCACATTCATGCCTGCTCCCGCCTGTAGCACCTGGCCCAGGATCACCTGCTGGATAGCAGGCTTCAGCGGCTCCGGAACCATCGCCTGTGCCACTGGCAGGGCCAGATCTGCCGCAGAAAGTGAGCGCAGGCCGCCGCCCAGCCGACCAATCGGGGAGCGTTTTGCATCGGTGATGAAGACAGGCGTGGAGTAGATCATGAGAGAAAGGAAAAGCAGCCGCCAGGCATGGCGGAGACAGACTCGATAACAGGAGCAAACTCCATCTGGTCAAGGACCTGCTTTTGCAGATTCACCCCCGGGGCCAGCTCGATGAGCTTCAGCCCCTGCACTGTCAGTTCAAAGACCGCCCGCTCCGTGACATAGATGACCTGCTGACCGCGATGGAGGGCGGTGGGGCCGTGAAAGCAGACATGCTGGAAACGTTTCACAAATTTGGCATGGCGGCCTTCTTTGACAATCGCCAGCCTCCCATTTTCCACCGCCACCTCCAGATCTCCGGCACGCAAGGTGAGGCAAAAGACCAGACGGCGCGCGCTTTGGACAATGTTGACAAAGCCGCCCACACCCGCAAAACGCCCGGCAAAGCTGGCCACATTCACGCTGCCCTCCGCATCCACCTCCACGGCGCCTAGCACGGCGATGTCCAGGCCCCCGCCATCGTAAAAGTCAAACTGCGAAGGCTGGTCAATGATGGCTTCCGGGAAATGGCTGCAGCCAAAACTGAGGCCTGAAGCAGGCACTCCACCGATAGGGCCGCTCTCCACCGTGAGGGTAAACTCTTGCAGCCTTCCTGTCTCCGCAGCCACCATGGCCACACTTTCGGGCAGGCCGATTCCCAGGTTCACAATGTCCCCCGCACGAATCTCCTGCAGGGCGCGCTGACCGATGATTTTGCGCTCTGAAAAAGCCATCGCGGGCAGTTCAAAGGCCGTGTTGCAGGTGCTCACGTAGCCGGCATTGAACACCTCGCCGAATGTCTGGTCATGCTGCACCCCATCGCTGACCACCACATAGTCCACCAGGATGCCCGGCACACGTACTGCTTTCGGATCTGGCAGGCGGTCCACGACTTTCTCCACCTGGGCGATGACGATACCCCCATGGTTTTTGGCGGCCTGGGCGATGGGCAGCACCTCCCCCACCAAGCCTTCGCGCTCCATGCTTAAATTGCCGCGTGCGTCCGCATACGTGGCGCGGATGAGGCCCACATGCACAGGCACGGGCTTGTATCTCAGCCACGTCTGGCCGTCCAGCATCAGCCTTTCCACCAGAGGTTCCGTGGTGCGCGCATTCATCCGGCCACCGGTCTGCGAGGCATCAATGAAGGTGTTCAGGCCGACCTGGGTGATCAGGCCTGGGCGCTTGGCGGCGATCTCGCGGAGGAGCACGCTCAGCACCCCTTGCGGGAAATTGTAGGCTTCGATTTCATTGGCCAGCGCCATGGCTCCTAGCTTGGGCGCCAGGTTCCAGTGGCCGCCAATCACCCGCTTGATGAGCCCCCGATGGGCGAGGTGGTTCAGGCCGCGTTCGCCTCGGTCTCCCTGGCCGGCGCAATAATACAGCGTCAGGTCATTGGGCGTCCCTGTTTGCAGAAAGCGCCGTTCCAGCGCCGCCGTCAGCATCTCCGGATGTCCCGCACCCACAAAGCCGCCGACCGCCACACAGGCTCCATCGGGAATGGCGGCGATGGCTTCATCCGCGGTGACGCAAAGAGCCGCCGCCCTCATCCGCGCCAGCCTCCGTTCACTTCCAGAGTTTGCCCTGTCACGTAGGAGGCCAGCGGCGAGCATAGGAACAGCGCCACATTGGCGATCTCTGCCGTGCTGCCGAAGCGGCCCAACGGGACGTTTTTGATCATCTCGGCACGCACGCTTTCCGGGATGGTCGCGGCCATCGCCGTATCCACCACTCCAGGGGCAATCGCATTGGCGCGGATGTTCCTTCGTGCCGCTTCACGGCTGAGCACCCGCATCATCGCCTGTACGCCCGCCTTGGCCGCCGCGTAGTTCGCCTGGCCGTAGAAACCCTGAATCGCCGCGATGCTGCCCATGCTGACGATGGCCCCGTTTTCACGCATGATTTCCAGCGCGTATTTGCAGCAGTGAAATACCCCCGTCAGATTTACATCCATCACCGATTCCCATTCTTCATGGCTCATCTTGGCGATGGTGCGGTCGCGCAGGATGGCGGCGTTGTTAATCAGGTAGTCCAGACCGCCAAAGGTCCGCTGCACCTCCGACATCATGGCCTGCACGGCTTCGGCATCTGCCACGTCTGCCATCACTACAGCCGCGCTTGCAGCTCGCTGAGCATTCAGTTCGTCGGCGATCTTTTGGGCATCTTCACCGGTGCTGCCCAGCCCCGGATGATTCAGCACCACCGTGGCGTCGGCCTGATGAAAGGTGCGGGCCATCTGGGCTCCGATACCCTGGGAGGCTCCGGTGATAAGGACGACTTTGCCTTGGAGGTCAATGCAATGGCTCATGGAAAAAGGTAGGGCTGGAAGTGCCTGGGATGCGGTCAGTACGCGCCGTCAGGCAGTTGATTTAACAAGAATCGTGAGGCCGCAGGAAGATCAAAGTGGGGGACTTCCTGGAGAAGCTCCCCTTTTGCACGCTATCTCATTCGGGGAGCTGCCACCGTGCCTGCCTCAGTGCGCCTGTGTGAGTGCCCTTGGGCGTCTCATACCAGACGGAAAGGAGGCTGCCATCGGCCAGTTCGACGCTGCTGGGATAGCCGAGATCCCAGTTGGCGGCGTCGTCAGTGAGGATGAATTCGTCCGACCACGTCCTGCCATGGTCGCGGCTGTGCTTGCCGCGTATGCCATAGGGGGCCTTGCGCCAGCCATAGACCATGACCAGGGTGTCGTTCTTCAGCCGTAGCAGGTGCGAGGGGTAGCCATCGGCCACTTTCAACTTTTCCGTCCAGGATTTGCCACCGTCGGTGGAAAGGATCTGCGCTGTGTTTTGCACCGTGCCTTTGGGCGTGGTGATCTTGTCCCGCACTTGCACGATGATCGTGCCGTCTGCCGCCTGCACCGCATGGAGTTCTCCCGCCCGCACTGGCATCTCGGACATGGGCGTCCAGGTGAGGCCGTCATCTTCCGAGAGGTGGGCGATGGCCGTCTTGCCATTGGACGTTGCGTAAAAGACCCGCCCGTCCAGCAGGCTCACCGGCCCATGCGGGCTGAATCCAGGCACGCGGTAGCGTGGAGACCAGGACACCCCACCATCGGTGGAGCGCAGCATCCAGTAGCCTGCCTCCGCTTCTTTCTGTTGCTGGGTGGTCGCCGCATCGGTGAGTCTCCACCGCTTCAGCATCTCAGGCGTTTCTTGGCCAAAGGTCGCATTCAGCAGCCTCTCCGGCTGGTTCATGTGCTGCTGGTAGGCAAAGGAATTGAACAGGGTCACCAGAAGCGTCCCCTTGGCCGTTTCCACAATGCCGGAGTCCCGGTCATCCAGGGCGCTGTCTGCTAGCACCCGTGGCCTTGTCCAGTGCTCTCCATCATCCTTGGAAAGGATCATTTCCTGCCTGCCATAGGGGCAGATATGATACTCCCGCCCGCCGGAGTAAACCACCATCAGTTCTCCTGTGGTGCGTCGGGCCAGGGTAGGCCAGCCGTGATAAAACTGAGGCAGTTGCGAGATGATCTTGGTCTCTGTCACCCGTGCTCGCTGCCTCGGTTTTTCCTCTGCTTTTGCCAGGGATGCAGCCAGCAGCAGGCTGAGAAAAAAGTGGCGTGCTTTCATGCCCGGGGAGTTTAAAGTTCATGCAGCACGTCCTCAATGCGGATCATGGACCCGCCTTGCTCACGACTACGGATTCCGGCGATGATCACGGCCATCAGTTCCACGGTTTCATCAAATGGCAGCGGCCTCACCCCCGTCTGCAGCATGTGGATGAACGCCACTAGCTGTGCCCGGAAGGCGTGATAAGTGTCGCTATGCTTCAGCGCCAGATCGCCCTTTGTCCCATAAAGGTGCACCGCGCCAAAGCTGCCATACGCATCATGCAGGGCTCCCAGGGTCAGCCGCACTCCGTTGCGGTGGGTGACGTGCATCACATCCCCGCCCCCATCGCTGTGGGCCTGAACGCTGACGAATCCGGTGCCCAGGAGCGGCTCCACCGCCTCCAGTGCGTGGATGCCGTAACGCTCCCAGGTCTTGCAGGTGAAGCTGGTGATCCAGCGCAGATCGCCGAGGTGGGCGCGCTGAGATTCACTCAGCCGCATCTCCGGTGCATAGCGCATGCCGCTGGTGGACAGCAGGGTTTTGCCCTCTTGATGCCATTGGGCGAACTGGCGTAGATCGGCCATGTTGGTGGCCATCGGTTTGTCGATGAAGACAGGCAGTCCGGCTTCAATGAAGGGCCGCGCCCGGCGCACATGATCATCGCCATCGTCGGTGGCAATGATGACGGCATCCACTTGGCCAATCACATCCTCAGGCCGACCCACGACATGTTCGATCAGGCTGGCTGCGGCAACCTTGGGGGCATCGGCGGGATCGTCCGTCCAGATGTGCGTCACCCTGGCCCCGGGGATGCGGATGGCCTCCAGCGGCTGTCGTCCCATGTAGGCCGTGATGCCGGGGTAGGGGCACTTGGCCATCTCGGCCGGATTGTAACCGTTGATGATGCCGCTCCAGGAGTAAGGGTGGCCGTTGCCTTCGATCATGCCCAGCATGGCCAAGCGCAGTTCTTTTGCAGGGATGCTCATTCGAGGGTGATGGGGAGTTGGGTTGAGGAGGAACGCAGAGCGGCTTCATTGAACCGTAGCGTTTGCACCGCCTCTTCAAAAGTACAGAGCGGGGTCTTCTTCCCTTCCATGACGTCCAGGAAAGCATGGGCCTGGGCCGTGAAAAGCTCGTCCCTTTCCATCGGCGGAGTCACATGCCAGGTCCAGTCGGTGTCGCCATGTTTCATCACCCCCCAGCGCCGGTGATGGATCTCGATCTTCAGGCTGCCGCGCTCACCGTTGAGAAGCAGGGTGTTTTCGTTGGGGGCCTGAAATTGCGTCAGCGCATAGCTGGCCAGTACCTCGCCGTGGCGTGCGAGGATGTTCACCGTGTCTTCCACAGTCACGCCTTCCAAGGCCTGATGCGAGGCATCACAAAAAACGCGTGTGCAGGGGCCGATGAGCCACTCCACCGCATTCATCACATGCGTCAGAGCATCCTGGATGGCTCCTCCTCCCAGATCGTGCCTCGCATAGTAGATGTCCCGGTAGGCCGGGCGGAAGGTCGGGAAATGCTGCCCTGAGGTGCTGCTGACATGAAGGATTTTGCCCAGTTCCTTTTGCGTCAGAAATTCATGCGCAGCCTTGAGCCAGGGCATGAGATGATAAACATAGGCCACCGCAACCTTTCGCTGGGTCTGGGCAATCTTCCGCCGGGTCTCCGCGACCAGCGTCTGATCAATCGCGAGCGGTTTTTCGATGAAGATGTCCAGTCCTTCGAGCATCAGCCGGTTCGCCAGTGGCAGATGAAGGTGGGCCGGGGTGCAGATGACGGCGGCATCGAACGATGAAGCGGCCAGGGCCGCATCCAGAGAATCATGAACCGTCACCCCATAACGTTC
>DMMK01000456.1 GCA_003453085.1 Verrucomicrobiales bacterium | reverse complement strand
CAGCCCTGAAGCAGCACGACAAAACCCTGCGCCATCTCTTTCACCTGGACCTGCCACCGCTGACGAACAAACAGCGCCATGGGAAGCCGAAGCATTACCTATTAACCAAAGGTATGTAAAAAATCAGACCGGGAATTTGAGCCACAAGATTGCTAATGGAACGAAGTTTCTTGATGGCAAGGGGGCCACTTCATCCATGGGGGACGAATTTTACTTGGACCCGCAGCGGGCTCAGGCCGCTTGCCTACAACTGACGCAAGGCTGCGGGAAACATCCAAACCCAAAAACCTTCCATTTAAGAAACCCATGAAAAAATCATCCTATCTCCCTCTGGCCGCTGCTGGCCTGTTTTTGGCCCCGTCTCTGATTGAGGCCCAGGCCCCTGCCGGGCAGCCAGCCAAGGCTGTCACTCCGACGGCGACCGCGGAAAAAAAGATCGATACCAAAGACGCGGCAGCCACGACGACTGCTGATCCATCCCGTGTGGATGACGCGGCTAAACTCCCCAAAGGTGTTTTGGAGCAATTCGAAAAACTCGATACCAACAAAGATCGTCTGATCAGCATCCTGGAGTTCGCTTCCTACTCGGAAGCCGAAGCCAACCCTGCACGTGATGCCAGCAGTTCCACCGGTGTGGGCAAGAACGGCACAGGCCCAGGCACCGCAGGCAGCACCACCGGCAGTACGGGTGGTATCACAGGCAAGGATAACGATGCCAAACCTCAAGAATCTCCCAATAAAGAGATTCGCTTCAAGGAACTGGACGTGAATGCGGACGCGAGCCTGAGCATTGAGGAATTTGCCGCCGCCCGTCCCGCCAATATTGAGGCAACGCGCGATGCCAGCAGTTCTACCGGTGTGGGTAAAAACGGCACAGGCCCTGGCACCGCAGGCAGCACCACGGGCAGTACGAATGCCAGCACCAAGAACCTGAACGGCAAAGAGGAGAAATAATCTCTTTCGAGCCATTCGCGTTTCCCATGTGAAAACGCACTCACCCGCAGGCGGAGCCCAGGCTCCGCCTGTTTTTTTGTGGCGAGCCGTCTCGGCGGCCCTAACAAAAATAGACTCCAGTGAAAAAAGCAGGCATTTACCCCAACGAGGGACCTCCTCTTCACCCCGTTCTCAGCCGTCTGGAGGGTGATTTGCGACGTAATTCGCTGTGTCAACACCAGGAATTGCAGCCATTGAAATCTCTTGCCCCCATGGGCAAAGCGTGTTCTCTGAGCACTCCAACTCACCCCATCAACTGCCCAACATGACCGAACGTCGCGTCGTTATCACTGGAATCGGAACTGTTTCTCCCCTGGGGAACAACAAAGACGATTTCTGGAAAAATCTCCAGGCTGGAAAGAGCGGCATCCGCCGCATCCAGAGCATGGACACCACCAACTATGATTGCAAAATCGCGGGTGAGGTGGTGGACTTCGATCCCACCCCTTACTTTAACAATCATAAGGAAGCCCGCCGTGCTGACCGCTTTTTCCAGCTCGCCATGGCCGCCTCAAAGATGGCCGTCAAGGACAGCGGGTTGAACCCCGATGGTCTCGACCCTCACCGCATCGGCGTCATGGTCGGCAGCGGCATCGGTGGTCTGAGCACCATCGAAACGCAGTATGAGATCCTTTTGAACAAAGGCCCGAACCGCGTCTCCCCCTTCCTCATCCCGATGATGATCACGAACATCGCCACGGGTATGATCGCGACCGAGTTCGGTTTCATGGGGCCGAACATGTGCATCACCACCGCCTGCGCCACCTCCAACAACAACATCGGCGAAGCCTGGCGCATCATCAAATTCGGCGATGCCGATGCCATCGTCTGCGGTGGCTCTGAGGCCTCCATCCGTCCCTGCGGCCTGTCTGGCTTTGCCAACATGAAGGCCCTGTCCATGCGCAACGACGATCCTGAGCATGCCTCCCGTCCCTGGGATACTGGCCGTGATGGTTTTGTCATGGGTGAAGGTGCCGGTGTTGTTGTCATCGAAGAGCTGGAACACGCTAAAAAGCGTGGTGCTACCATCTATGCCGAGCTCGCTGGTTACGGTGTCACGGCCGATGCCTACCACCTCACCGCCCCGCATCCTGAAGGTCTCGGTGCCTCCAAGTGCATGGAGATGGCATTCCGCCATGCGAAAATGAACCCGACCGATGTGCAGTATGTGAATGCCCACGCCACCTCCACCCCCGTGGGTGACATGTGCGAGCTGCGGGCCATCAAACGCACCTTCGGCGAATACGCTCAGAAGGGCCTCCTCGTCTCCGGCACGAAGTCCATGACGGGCCACTTGTTAGGCGCTGCGGGCGGTATCGAACTCGCCGCCTGTATCCTGGCCATCCGCGACCAGATCGTCCCTCCGACCATCAACGTGGAAAACCTGGACCCTGAAGTGGACGTGGACATCGTGGCCAACACAGCCCGTGCTGCCAAGGTGAATGCCGCGCTGAGCAACAGCTTCGGTTTCGGCGGTCACAATTCCGCCCTGCTGGTGAAGAAATTCGAAAACTGAGTTTAACTCCTTTTCAGAAGCGGTGCCCCTGCCAGTCAGGAGCACCGCTTTTTTAATGCCCTCGCAGGCCAAGCGACCACCACCAAACCGGCACCGTGGCAGACAAAAACACCAGGCTCAAAACGCCGGCTGGAGTGCAGGTTTTTCGGTCACGGACATGACGATGCACAATGACGAGGCAGAAACCAGAGAGAATCAAACAGGCCGACAAAACCAGGGTGGACACATGTCCGACGACCAAGCTGGAAAGGTCACCGGCCGCACTATCAACCCGTCTTCCTGATGCATAAAGGCCAGTGAGCAGGCCAGAAAGGACGAGAACCGCGCGAGGGCCCGAGCGCAATCCCGGCATCAGGACACCTACGAGAACAGGTAGCC
>DMMK01000578.1 GCA_003453085.1 Verrucomicrobiales bacterium | reverse complement strand
CCAGCCCCGTGCGGCTTGGGGCCCCATCGTTTTGAAGGCGGATGATAAGCCCGCCTTTCCTGCACCTCCCGTCGGTTGGGATGTAAGGCGTACAGACATTCCCCACGGCAAGCTGGAGATGATCGAATACGATTCCAAAACCGTCGGCACACGGCGAAAAATGCAGGTTTACACCCCGCCCAACTATTCAGCGGCGAATAAATACCCCACGCTCTATCTGCTGCATGGCATTGGCGGGGATGAAACGGAGTGGCTCCAATTTGCCTCACCCGAGGTGCTGCTGGACAATCTCATCGCCGATCAAAAAGCCGTGCCCATGATCATCGTCATGCCGAACGGACGTGCGCAAAAGAACGACCGGCCCACGGGCGATGTCTTCCAGCACGCGCCCGCCTTTGCCGTCTTCGAGCGCGACCTACTGGACAACGTGATCCCAGCCATCGAATCCCGCTACAGCACCTTTCAAGACCGGGAACACCGGGCCATCGCAGGACTTTCGATGGGCGGCGGTCAGGCTCTGAATTTCGGTCTGGGGAATTTGGAGACCTTTACGTGGGTCGGTGGCTTCTCATCTGCTCCCAACACGAAGAAATCTGAAGACCTGCTGAGCCTCGCAGCCGCTAAACAGCTCAAACTCCTCTGGCTGTCCTGCGGAAATCAAGATGGGCTCCTCCACATCAGCCAAGACCTTCACGACTATCTGAAGAACCAAAACATCCCCCACCTTTGGCACGTGACCGACCACGGACACACCCCACCCGAATGGAAACAGGCTCTTTACTGGTTCGTCCAACAACTGACCTTTGGTCAGGGCGTTGGACCTAACTAGATGGATGGACCTCAATCTGAAGGAAATGTTGCAGGACGGTGGCGGCCAGGAAGGGAAGAGGGTGGCATGGGTAAAACGATGCCTTTTGATCCAAGGTTCTTGAATAACTTGGACAAATGGGGCCGCTTTTTTCGTTATCCTTTCCCCCTCATTTTCATGAAGACTTTTGCCACCTTTCTCCTCGCGGCAGCGACCTTGACGACCTTTCTACCCCAGACGATGGCGGCGGAGGCGGTACCGCCTTTCATTGTGCAGAGTCATCGGGGCGCGGGGGTGCTGGCGGCGGAGAATACCATCGCGGCGTTTGAGTTGGGCTGGAGCTTGGGGACGATCCCGGAGGCGGACATTCGCACGACGAGTGATGGCGTGATCGTCGCGTTTCACGATGCCGACTTTGCCCGCGTGGTGCATGGGGCTGATGAAGCGCTGAAGAAAAAGGGGGTGCAGGATGTGACCTTTGACGAGCTTTCCAAACTGGAAGTGGGGGCAGAGAGTCCAGAGGGTTTCCAAAAGCGCCACGTTTCCAGCATGGCGGATATTTTTGCCATCATGAAGGCGCGGCCTGAACGGCGGCTGTATCTGGACATCAAGCAGGTGAGTCTGCCTGCCCTGGCGGCGCTGGCCAAGCAGCATGAGGTGGCCCCGCAGGTGATCCTAGCCTCGACCAAGCTGGAGGTGATCCACGAATGGAAAACGCTGCTGCCAGACTCCCACACGCTGCACTGGATGGGCGGCACGGAAGAGAGCCTGAGGGAGCGGATCGAAAGCCTAAAGCAGACAGGGTTTCCGGACATCACGCAGGTGCAGATCCATGTGCGGGAAAAGAAAGGGACAACAGGCTGGAGCGCGATCGAGCCTTCCGAAGCGTTTTTGAGAAGCGTGGGCCCGGAGCTGAAAAAGCGCGGCATCCTTTTCCAGTCGCTCCCCTGGGGGGCGAATTCACCCGGCATCTATGAACGCCTGCTGGAGCTGGGGGTGGAGTCCTTTGCCACGGATCATCCCGACGTGGTGATGCCACTGATGCGAAAGTATTATGGCCAGTAGGCGGCAATCACGCCGCGTGTCGCCATAGAACCCGCATTGACAGGGATTTGAGCGGCGGTGATTCCGAGCAGAAACCGTCAAATCCCACCACTGTCAGAACAAAGGTCTATCGGTTCAGTGCCCTTGGATCAACTTTCGGAGTGCAGGCGAAGACGGCGGCCACCACGCTGAAAAGAGTTCAATCATGAACTCATAGCGAATCAACATGGGTGCCCGCTTTTACAAAGCACGCAGATATCGCTGGCCAGAGACTCGCATCATGGTCGCATGACTCTCGTCCACCAAGATCAGGGTGGTGGTCTCTGCATCATCATCCTTGGTTTTCAGAGTGATTTGCAACACCTTGGGATCCTCCGTGGGTTCCCATCGCCCCGTGGCCTCTGCGGCGGCCTTGATCAGGCATGTGCCGTCCTCCTCCAGCGTCACGACCCCATACCGCACGCCATAATCCGGACTCGTGTAATAACCCCAGTTCTTCGCGAGCTTGTGCTTGTTCATAAAACGCACGGGAGACAGCTTCTCCTGGGGCGGTTTCACATTCCCAGATTCAATGCTCGTCTTCATCTGGCCGATCTTCACCACGGTGGGCAGATCCTTCCCCGCACTCCCCTTTAGCAGATCATTCAGTCGTTCAATGGCCGCATCCTGGTGCGGCCTCAGCGCAGCCGCCCGCGCCCGCTCATACTGCTGAAACAGCTTCGCCACCGCCCAATGAGGTTTGGTCACTTCGGTCCCTTCCAGCCGTAATCGCACTTGGGCAGAGATCTGAGCAGCGCTCTCCGCATCATTCTGGGCCGTCAGCTTCGCCGCCACCGCTGTGCATTCCTTTTCCAGCGTCTTGTCCAGCAAGGAAATGGCACGCCCCCCAGCCACACGGAAATCCGAATCTATCTTTTCAGGCGTCCCTGGTGCCACAGTCTGGCCTAGGAGTCCGTGAGCAAAGGAAGTAAAGAATGCAATCAGGGGAACAAATCTCATCCCTCAGAAGAAGCACAACCTCACCCCCGGTCAAGCAGACTAACAAGATCGCCATCAATCCAAAACGCGCAGAAGAAAAGGAAGCCTAGCCGGCCTCTGCCAAGTAGTCGATGAACAACGCGAAACCAGGGCCATCCTGCGCAAAGCCGCGACCAAATCGGCCTAACGTCTTCCGTGATTAAAATCCACCGGAGCGATCTTGGTCTCGGCCCCTTGATTCGCGCCTACGTTCACGTTTTGGCAAGAAGGGTCCACCACGATGGTGGCAGGGCGGTTTTGAAAAACATTGCCCGTCATCTGAATGTCATGGCCATTGGGTGCAAAGGTGACAGCTTCCTGAGGCGTTGACTCACCCAGAGAGAAGACATTGTCCCGCACGATGACCGGGCCGTAGCTGGCCCCTTCCTCATACAAGGTGAAGTAGAGCTCAGGAAAACTCACGGGCTTGCCTGTCTGATAGGCGATGCGGCCCCGGCGCAGGTCAGGCTCGTTTTTCGTGGTGTTGTTGACGAAAACATTGCCCTGAAGGATGAAGTTCTTCGGCTGGTTGATCCAGTTCCCACGCCCGCCGTTGCGAAAGGTATTGGCCACGATGGTGACATCCGTACAGGACTTCTCCACGCTCATCACCCGGGAGCCGTTGGTTCCATCAATCAGGTTCCCTGTGATGGTCGCATTCTGGCAAAACTCGGCCAGGAAGAAGGCCCCCATGCGTGAACCCAGGATGTGGTTGTTAGCAAAGACAATGTTTCTGCAGGCCTGGATGTGCATGGTATCCCCGCGAGCACTGAGCTGG
>DMMK01000006.1 GCA_003453085.1 Verrucomicrobiales bacterium | reverse complement strand
CTCGCCACGCAGAACCCCATCGAGCAGGAAGGCACTTATCCCCTGCCCGAGGCGCAAAAGGACCGATTCCTGTTCCTGATCAAGGTGGACTACCCGAGCCGGGAGGAGGAACGCGAAGTCATCGCCCGGACCACGGGCGGGGTGCAGGAAGAGATCGAGGCGGTGATCACCGCGGAAGAATTGCAGGCGGCGCAGGCCCTGGCGCGGCAGGTGCCGGTGCCGGACCATGTGACGGACTTTGTGCTGGATCTGGTGCGCGCCACCCGGCCCAACGAGCCCGATGCCCTGCCCTATGTCAAAGAAATGGTGGGCTGGGGGGCGGGACCACGCGCCAGCCAGATGCTGGTGCTCGCAGGCAAAGTGCGCGCCCTGCTGCAAGGCCGCACGCATGTGACCACGGACGACATCGAGGCTCTGGCCCTGCCCGCCCTGCGTCACCGTATCGTTCCCACCTTCCATGCCGAAGCCGAAGGTGTGTCGGTGGACATGATCGTGAAGGAGCTGATCCACAAGATCAAGAAGCCCGGTGCGAAGGTGCTGTGAAGGTGCCACCCCTGCGAGCAAATGAAGGCAAGTGCTGAGTTCTCAGTGCGCAGTGCTCAGAGTGCAAAACGACATCGAGACGTGAGTATGAAAGAAGCAACGGATACAGCCTTGGGGTTTGCGAAAGCCTTTTGGCAATTGAGGGTTTATCAAAAGACGCGGCTTCTGCAGGGATCTCTTTTTGAGGTATCGAAATCATTTCCGTCGGAAGAGAAATGGTCGCTAACCGACCAGATGAGAAGGGCTGTGCGCTCGGTAGGAGCCCAAATTGCGGAAGCTTGGGGGAAGCGGGATTACGTCAAACACTTCCAAAGCAAGCTCAGTGATGCCGAAGCTGAAAACCTGGAGACTCAACACTGGCTGATCACTGCTGTGGATGCAGGGTATCTGACCGCAGGTGATGCCCGCTCTTATTTTCAACTTTCTCAAGAGATCGGTCGCATGCTGGCGAGCATGACTCACCGAGCCGATGAATTCTGCCCTGACTGGAAATCATCCAAGGTCAGCGAACCCTCGATGGAGTTTTTCATCGAATCCCATGAACTCTCCGATTTCCCATTCAGTCTGAGCACTGAACACTGAGCACTGAGCACTGAGCACTGAGCACCTCCCCCCATGGCCACCCTTTCCTCCATTCTCGAAGCGGAAGACATCACGAGTCTGCAGAGCTTGCAGCTCTTTGCGCGGACGGTGGTGGAGGGTTTTACCACGGGCCAGCATGCCTCGCCGCACAAGGGGTTCAGCGTGGAGTTCCGCCAGCATCGGCCCTATGTGCAGGGCGATGATATCCGGCGGCTGGACTGGAAGATCTTTGGCCGGGCGGACCGTTTTTACATCCGTGAATTTGATGAAGAGACGAACCTGCGCGCCACGCTGGTGCTGGATGCGAGCGGTTCCATGAACTATCGCGGGCAGAAGGGTGTGCTGAAATTTGACTACGCCCGCAAGCTGGCTGCGGCGATGGCCTACCTGCTGATGTCGCAACAGGATGCCGTGGGACTGGTGCCCTTCGACACGAAGATCCGCGACTTCAGCCCGAACCAGACGCGCATCACGCACCTGCATCGCATGCGGGAGACAATGATCAAAACGGAGCCGGGCAAAGACACAACACTGGCCCCGGTTTTGGAATCGCTGGCCCAGCGGCTGAAGCGCCGGGGACTGGTGATCCTCATCAGCGATTTCTTCGACGATGCCGCCTCCATCCTGAAGGCCATCGGCGTGCTGCGCAAAAAGGGCCATGAGGTGATCGCGATGCAGCTCTGGGACCGCGATGAGCTGGAGTTCCCGTTTGGCCAGTGGTCGCGTTTTGAAAATCTGGAGAATGCCGAAGACTCGCTGCTGCTGGATCCTGCCACCGTGCGGCTGCGGTACATGGAGGTGCTAAAGACTTTCCAAGGCCAGCTCAAGGAAGGCTTCCGCAAACATCAGGTGGACTACCTGAGCCTGCCCACGGATGAATCCCACGCGGCAGCTTTGCGGAGTTACCTGGCGCTGAGGATGCGGTAAAAGTAGACGCACTGGCCTTACCCCCACATCATGGACTCTCTTTCCTCAGCCCCAGGCAAGCAAGACCGCCCGCAAAACAACCGGGTGCGATTGGTGCAACGCGGCAAAGGCACCTTGACTGGTTCCAGAATGCGTGAGGGTCTCAGGGAGACTCAGATTCACAAATGGGGAAAAGCTCAGAATCTGGGAGAGTTCGATTCCCTCGAAGCCGCGACTGCCGCTGCCAACGAGGCTTTGGAAAAAAATCGCAAAGCGACGTTTATGCTCGTCACCCAAGACGAAGTCGTGCTGGCTGAAAAGTTCGATGCGGTGTTTCTCGAAAAGCAGTATGTGAGATCCGAGCATCTGATCAAAACCGTCTTTTTTCTGGTTTGCACATTGGTATTGGGAGTCTCTTTCTATGCCTCCGGTATAGTCACAACCTGGTGGGCTCTGGTTATCTGGATGGCCGGATTGTACCTAGTCTTGTGGTTGGTTGGTTTGATCTTTAACTCGGTTGAGTCCTGCGTTGCGGCCATTGTCCTTACCACTAACGCATGCCTTTTTTTCCCACTATTGACCTCATCTTAGCAAGATACCACAAAAAGGAGCAGCGCGAACATGAAGCACAGAGCAGCCTTGCTGAGCCCCCCTGACCACCAACTCAACGGCCCTCCCTTGACCTTTCTTAATGTCATTCTCCCTGCTGGTGCGGCTGCTTTCAGACCATGAAGGCGAACGTCTCTCCATGGCTGATTTGCCTTGTCCAGATCGTGGGCTCTGTCCTCCTGTCATTACTGTTCGTTTACATCATTCATTTGGTTAGGCCCCTGCCCTTCAATTTTTTGGACTGGCGCATGAATTTAGCGACGCTGATGGCTGTGCCGATCTGCTGCTATGTCGCGTTTCGTCTGGGAACGCATTATGGTACGCTGCGCCATCGGCTGCCCAGATTTTGGTGGCTCAGGTTGGGCGGGATCCTGGTGACTTTGGGCAGTTACTGGCTGTGCGTCCTATGGGGAGCTTTTGACCTGCCCTTCAGGCTCATCTCACTGACTTCCGATTACTGGATTCCCGGTAATTTTTCGGATCATGGCAACCTGACGTGGCCGCTACTGGTGCTAAAATTTGCAGCCTTTTGTCTAGCCTTGGCCCTCGTCAGGCATTTGGTATTCTTTAAAATTCCCAGCCCCAAACTTCCTTGACCTTTCTCAATGTTTTCCTTCTTGCTGGCGCGGCTGCTTTTCTGGTGCCGCTGCTGATTCACCTGCTGAACAAGCGGCGGGTGCAGACGGTGCGATGGGGGGCCATGCACCTCCTCCAGGAGGTGATGCGCCAGCGGAAAAAGCGGAAGCTAAACATCGAGCAATGGCTGCTGCTGGCGGTGCGCATTGCGATCCCGATCGTGCTGGCGCTGTGCCTGGCGCGGCCGGTGCTGACGGCGCTGCGTTCCTTTGGCCTGGGCAAGACCTCGCTGGTGATGCTGCTGGATGATTCCTTTTCCATGCGAGCCCCAGCCCCGGGCGGCTCCCCGGCGGAGCGGGCACGGCAGGATGTGGGCCAGGTGCTGCAGGCGCAGCCAAAGGGATCCGACGCCCAGGTGGTGCTGGCAGGCGGCAATGCCCGGCGGCTGCTGGACCAGAGCACCAGCACGCTTGAAGTGATCCCGCAGCAGCTCGCGGAGACGACCAACCAAGCCGGGCCGGTGAAGGTGAATGAGGCGCTGCAAACGGCTGCAGCCTCCCTCTCCAGCGCACCCAATGGAGCGCGGGAGCTAGCCATCGTTTCGGACTTCCAGTCCAGTGACTGGAAAAGCGCCGCCGATGGGGCCACCCTGCCCGCGCTGGATGCCCTGATGAAGCAGGAGCCGAAACCGCAGGTGACCTTTTATCGCCTAACCAGTGATCTAACTGAGAACCTGAGCATCGCCAGCGCCGACCTTTCCGCCCTGGTAGTGGCGGAGGAGCAGCCCATCGGCCTGCGGGTGCGCATTCAGAACCACGGCAAGCGCCCCTGGCAGGATGTGGCGGTGCATCTGGAAGCGGACGGTGCGCGGCTGCGGACCTCGCGTGTGACGCTGGCCCCGGAGGGCGAGGCGCTGATCAGCTTTACCCACGCTTTCACGAGCATCGGCGATCACTCCCTGGCCGTGCGGCTGGAGGGGGACAGTTTTGCCGATGACAATGCTTTTTACTCCGTAGTGCCGGTGCGCAATCAACTGAATGTGCTGCTGGTGGATGGAGATCCCGGCACGGAGGCCCTGAGCGGTGCAGCGGACTTTCTGGAACTGGCGCTCACGCCTTACCAGTCCGCCAGCGCGAGCCTCAAGGACCTCATCCGCATCACCAAGGTGGATGCCAAGCGGCTGCGCGAGACGGACTTTCGCGGGCAAGAAATCATCGTACTAGCGGATGTGGACCGGCTGCCAGACAATCGGCTGGGCGAGCTGGACAAGTTTGTGAAGGCGGGCGGTGGACTGA
>DMMK01000562.1 GCA_003453085.1 Verrucomicrobiales bacterium | reverse complement strand
GGTGAGGGTGCCGCGGGCGATGAGGGCGATGTTGCCACTGACGCCGGAGGGAAACTCGCCAGGATTGCCAATGCCGCAGTCATAGACCTTGCCGCTTAGGCCGGTGGTGACGCCGCCGAAAGTCATGGGCAGGGTTTCGTAACTGCTGCTGCCGATGTTGACCGTGAACTTGCTGGGCTCAGTGGAAAGAATGCTGGAACCGGGAGCGGCGATATCCACGGAGGTGCTGCCAAAATTGGAGAAACTTGAAAGCGCGTCCCGGGCATCCGTGGAGGCGACGGTGATGATGTTGGCAAGATCGTAGGAAGCCGGGTAGCTGGGGGTGAGATTGTTATTGGCCCCTTCGTTGCCAGCGGCAGCACACATGATGATGCCCTCGGCCCCGGCGGAGGCGATGGAATCTTTTTCAGCGGTGCTGAAACCGCCACCGCCATAAGAGGCGTTCAACGCGACGATGGGGACGCCGCGGCGCTTCATGGCGACGGCGTATTCGACGGCCTCAATGACGCCGGAGCTGCTGATGGCATCGCCGTCATTGGATACTTTTAAGGCCATGATGCGGACCTGATCATGAATGCCGATGAGGCCGAGGCTGTTGTTGCCCTGGGCGGCGATGGTGCCGGCGACATGGGTGCCGTGGTCGCCGGAGTCCGAAGGGTCTGGCAGGTCATCGGCAAAGTCGTAGCCGTGGTAGTCGTCCTTGTAGCCGTTACCGTCGTCGTCGAGGTTGTTGTTAGGCGTCTCCTGAGTGTTTACCCACATGCGCGGGGCCAGCTCGGGGTGAAGGACATCCACTCCGGTATCAATGACGGCGACGACCATCTCGCCGATGGGGGGGCGGGCCTTGTCCCAGGCGTCGAGGTACTTGATGTCGGCCCCATTGGTGCCCTTGAAGCCATCCACGGTCTGGCCAGTATTGCGGAGGGCCCAGAGCTCGTTGAAACGGGTGTCGTTGGGCGTGGCTTTGACCCAGCGGAGGTAGTTGGGCTCTACGGTCTCGACCGTGGGATCGGCCTTGAGTTCCTGGATCAGGTCCTGGGTCTTGCGGCCCTGCTTTCTCACGAGGCCCATGGGCTTGCGGCGCAGGGCGGAGAGCTCGGGGAAATGTCGTTCAAATCGGAGGGAGCGGCGCTCCAGTGCAGACTCCGCAGAACGACGGGTGGCGGTGGCCTTGAAAGTCACGATGACCTCGCCTTCCACCTGCTCTGTCCGCGTCTGGGCCTGCACGAGAGCAGCCATGAAAGTCAGCAGGGCGGTGAGCAGCCGCAGGTAGGTGCGGCGTGGCGTGGGGGAGGAAACCATGACGGCCTAAGATGCCTCCAATAACCAGAAGGTTCATTCTTTTTCCTCGGTGAATTTTTGAACGTTTGTGCAATGTGCAAGGCTGTGTGAAACCCGGAGATTCAGGAAGGGGGTAAGAGGTGTGTCAAATAGCTGTCATTTGCACTTCATGGTTTTCGTGATCATGAATGCGCCCCTTTATGTCTGGCCGCCGACCTGCCCTTGGTTTCATCTTCATCACCCTTGCCCTGGATATCCTGGGCATCGGTCTGATCGTTCCCATTTTACCGAAGCTGATCGAGAATTATCAAGGCGGGGATGTGGCCACGGCTTCGCTGACCTACGGGATGCTGCATTCGACGTATGCCCTGATGCAGTTTCTGTTTGCGCCGCTCATTGGCAGCCTGTCGGACCGGTTTGGACGGAGGCCGGTGATTTTGATTTCGCTGTTTGGTTCGGGGCTGGACTACCTGCTGATCGCGTTTGCGCCGAATCTGGCCTGGTTTGTGGTGGGGCGGATCGTGGCGGGGATCACGGGGGCGAACTTTGCGGCAGGGACGGCCTACATTGCAGATATCAGTCCGCCGGAGAAACGGGCGGCGAACTTTGGCCTCATCGGTGCGGCTTTTGGGATTGGCTTCATCATTGGGCCGGCCCTGGGCGGCTGGCTGGGGCAATACGGGCTCAAGGTGCCCTTTCTGGCGGCGGGGGCGCTGACGCTGGTGAACTGGCTCTATGGTGTTTTTGTGCTGCCGGAATCCCTGGCTCCTGAAAATAGACGTACTTTTAGTTGGGCCAAGAGCAATCCGGTGGGTTCACTGATGGCGCTGCGGCATTTTCCGAGTGTGCTGGGGCTGATCACCACGAGCTTTCTGTTCACCCTGGGGCATCAGGTTTATCCGGCAATCTGGGTGCTGTATACGAGCTATCGATACGGATGGGATACGCGGGCGACGGGACTTTCACTGGCCTTTGTAGGCGTGATGGCGGCCCTGGTGCAAGGGGGGCTGGCACGGGTGATCGTGGGCCGGTTTGGCGAGGTGAAGACCGCGCTCATGGGCCTGGCGCTGGGGACGGTGCTGTATGTGTGCTACGGGCTGGCCACGGAGGGGTGGATGATCTATGCCTGCATCTTTGTGGGCAGCCTTTCTGGGGTGGCGGGGCCGGCGGTGCAGGGGCTGATGTCCCGCAGTGTGCCGGATGACCAGCAAGGAGGACTGCAGGGGTCCCTGACCAGTCTCGCGAGTGTGGCGGGCATCCTAGGGCCGCCGATGTGCACCGGGTTGTTTGGTTATTTTGTGAGCCGCGAAGCACCGGTCCACCTGCCGGGTGTGGCCTTTTTTGCCAGCGCGGTGCTGACTTTGCTGGCTCTGGTGCTGGCCTTCCGCGCACTGCGCGGGGTCACTCCACATTTTGCACCTGCTCGCGAATCTTCTCCAGCTCCGTCTTCGCACTGACGACGGCGTGGGCGATCTCGGCATTGTTGCATTTGGAACCCATGGTGTTGAACTCGCGGAAAAACTCCTGTACCAGGAAGTCGAGGCTGCGGCCCACAGGCTCTGTGGAAGCCAGGTAGGTGCGGAACTGTTTCAGGTGGCTGGCGGCGCGGGACAGTTCTTCGGAAATGTCGGTACGGTCGGCAAAGAGGGCGATCTCTTTGAGTAGGCGCTCATCGTCCAGCGGGAGGGGCAAGCCGGCTTGCTCTAGTCTCTGACGTAGGACTTGGCGCTGGTGTTCGGGGACGAGCGGGGCCTTTTCGGCAATGACTGCGGCGTGGGCTTCAATGCTGAGCAGGCGGGTTTCCATTTCTTCACGCAAATGGCCGCCCTCCGTGCCGCGCATGGAGCGAAGCTGATCGAGAGCGGCTGCGAGGGCTTCCTGAATGGCAGGCCATGCAGATTCAGGATCTGCGGCGGTTGATTCGCCTGCGAGCACTCCGGGCAGGCGAACGATTTCACTGAGGCTGATTTCCGGGGAGATGCCCAGTTTGCCCGCGAGATCGCGCAGGCTCTGAACATACTTGGCGGCGACGGCTTCATCCACGTGCGGCAGATGAGAGGTCTCCGGCGCATCACTGCGGATCAGCACATTGACCCGGCCTCGGGAACAGGCGGCGGCGACCTGCGTGCGCACCTGCGTTTCCAAATCGCTGAGGTCACGTGGAAGATTCACAGCGACCTCCAGTTGCTTGCGGTTCACACTGCTGCACTCCACCACCCAGGCGGTGCCTTCTGCCTGCCGTGATTCCCCACGGCCAAATCCTGTCATGCTTTTCATGGAGGGCGACAGAAGATGCGAACCTGCATTCAGGCAAGCTGCGTTGTCAAAACGACGAATATAGCTGTGAAGGCAGGCCTAACCAAAGGTGATGCGGATCATTCCAGGTAGATGAGTTCATTCGCATTCAGCAATGCGCGGGCAAAGGCCGTGCGGCTCTGGCTTTCGATGAAGCGGGCGCCCGCCTCTTTCTCAGCCCCTGTGGGCAGGCGCTGGAAGAGGAGCTGATAGGCC
>DMMK01000205.1 GCA_003453085.1 Verrucomicrobiales bacterium | reverse complement strand
CATGAACCGCCATGGCGACACCCCGCATGGCATGGTGGAGAGCGCTCTGGAATTTGCCCGTATTGCCCGCGCGAATGGTTTCCACAATTTCCTGTTCTCGATGAAGGCCAGCAATCCGAAGGTCATGATCGAGGCTTACCGCCTGCTGGTGGCCCATCTCAATGACCTGGGCAGCGACTGGAACTATCCGATCCACCTCGGTGTGACGGAAGCCGGCGATGGTGAAGATGGCCGCATCAAGAGCGCCATCGGCATTGGCTCCCTCATGTCCGACGGCATTGGCGATACCATCCGCGTCTCCCTGACGGAGGATGCCATCCATGAGATTCCCGTAGCCCAGGCCCTAGTGAAATCCGTCGTCGAAGGTGTGCGCACCGGCCACTGTGGCAGCACCAGCAGCAGCCTGCCTGTCAGTTACGATTCCTTTGTTTACAGCCGCCGTGGGACGGACCGCCTCTCGGTGCAGGGCGTGGACATCGGCGGTGGTGCCACTGTCGCCGTCTTCACCACCCGTCGGAAATGGGATGCCGTTTCGCACAAGCTAGACAAGCTGGGCGACTTCAAGCCTGAAGTGGTGCTGGAAGACAGTGGTGTTATCGCCATTGATCCTCGTGAAGACTCGGCTCTGCATGATCTCAATGCCGCTGTGGGCCCGCAGTTGGTGACCGTGGCGGACGGGCTGGACCTCGCCCCGATCCATGCCTTCCGTCTGCTGGCAGCCAAGCTGGATGCGCGCCATTCCATCCTGCTGAAAGATACTTTGTTAGGTGAGGCTGCGGCTGACCCGAAAGGCGATTTCACCACCAATCTTCTCACGGCGGCGACGAACATCGGCTCCCTGCTTTGCGATGGCATCGGCGATGCTATTCTGGTGAATGGGGAGGAAGCTCCAGGCCAGTCTCTGCGCCTGAGTTACAACATCCTACAGGCGGCGGGCGTGCGAATTTTCAAGACGGACTATGTTGCCTGCCCGAGCTGCGGCCGCACCCTGTTTAACCTGCAAAACACCACGCAGAAAATCCGTGCCTCCACCGGGCATCTCAAGGGCGTGCGCATCGCTGTCATGGGCTGCATTGTGAACGGTCCTGGAGAGATGGCCGATGCAGACTTTGGTTACGTGGGTGGTGCCCCTGGGAAGATCAACCTCTACGTCGGCAAAACGGCGGTGAAGTTCAACATTCCCGAAGAAGAGGCCGTCGAACGGTTGGTGGACCTTATCAAGGAACATGGCCGTTGGTTTGATGCTCCGCTGTCTGCGTGATGGCGCGCTGGCCTTTGCCTCTGTGAAGCGTGTTTGCACCCATCCGGCAGGGATGGGTGATGCGAATATTTAGTCCTGTCTTTCAGCGCGGATTTTGCACAATCCTGAAATACCTCATGCAGCGGCCCGCGCCTTGCTCCATGACATTGGAACCATGCCCTCTGACCCGGCCATCCCTGTGCCCAACCGTCCCGGTGTCACCCTCTCGCCGGAGGGCGCGACCTTCTGTGTCTTTTCCCGGCATGCGACGGTGGTGGACCTTTGCCTGTATGACCCTGCCAAGCCTTCCATGGAAACGGCGCGTGTCCGGATGCGGCGTGGTGAGTGTGATCTGTGGACGGCCCAAGTTCCGGGAATCAAGCCGGGACAGCTTTACGGTTACCGGGCTCACGGTCCCTGGATGCCAGACCGGGCGCTGAGATTCAACGCCAATAAACTGCTCCTGGATCCCTATGCCCTCGCCATTGTCGGCCAGCCCGATGGTCGCACGAGCATGCTCGGTCACAAAGGGCCCTCGGTTTTCCCCGGTGCCCATGACAATGGCCCCGAGGCTCTGAAATCGGCCGTGGTGGACACCGCCTTTGACTGGCAGGGGGATCGTTCTCCGCGCCTGACCTGGCAGGAGACGGTGCTTTACGAATTGCACGTCAAAGGCTTTACCCAGAAGCACCCGGACGTGCCGAAAAAGCTGCGGGGCACGTATGCGGGGCTGGGACATCCATCTGTGATCGCCTACCTCAAGGATTTGGGCGTCACAAGTCTGCAACTGCTGCCAGTCCACCAGCATCTGGATGATCAGTTCCTGCTGGAAAAAGGCCTAACGAACTACTGGGGCTACAACACGATTGGTTTCTTTGCCCCCCACAATGAATACGCATCCACCTCAGATCCGCAGGAACAGGTGCGGGAGTTCAAGGAGATGGTGCGGGCTCTCCACGCGGCGGGGCTGGAAGTCATTCTGGACGTGGTTTACAACCACACGGCCGAAGGGGACGAACGCGGCCCGACGCTGATGTTCCGTGGGCTGGATGACCGAATGTTCTATCGTCACACTTTTGATGAACATGGGGCGAACTACATCAACATTACCGGCTGCGGCAATGCGGTGGATTCGGCCACCCCACCTGCCCTTCGTCTCATCCTGGACAGCCTCCGCTACTGGGTCACAGAGATGCACGTGGACGGCTTCCGTTTTGATCTGGCCGTGACGGTGGCCCGGGATCAGCATGATAATTTCGACGCCAACGGACAGTTCCTGGCTGCTGTGGCGCAGGATCCGGTGCTCTCGCAGGTGAAACTCATTGCGGAGCCGTGGGACATCTTCCGCATGGACAGTTATCAGGTGGGTGGTTTCCCAGAGCCGTGGCGTGAGCTGAATGGCAAGTATCGCGATGCTGTCCGGAAGTTCTGGGCCGGGGATGAAGGCTCCACGGCGGAATTTGCCAAGCGCCTGTGCGGCAGCCAGGACGTGTTTGGCTGGAATCAGCGTCCGGCGCTCAGCAGCATTAATTTTTTGACCAGCCACGACGGCTTTACCCTGCTGGATCTCGTGAGCTACGCGAGCAAGCACAATGAAGCGAACGGGGAGCAAAACCGAGATGGTGACAATGC
>DMMK01000463.1 GCA_003453085.1 Verrucomicrobiales bacterium | reverse complement strand
GGATACCGGAGAAGATGGAGAAGATGAGCAGGGTGACGATCTCCTGCCGCTCCGCTTTCAAAAGCCGGAAAAAACGAGTGACCGGGCTGAGGTGCAGATGCCCATGACCATGACCGCTGCCATGACCGTTCCGGTGCTGACCGTTCCCATTGCTGCCATACATCTGCGCATGCCGGGCCTGGGCTGCATGCACGCTCATGTCATGCGCGGCGCGCTCTGGGTGAACGATGCCGGCTTCGACGACTTCTTTGATCCCGCTGAGGCCCAGCTTGGCCGCTAGCTCCTTCCGCGTGATGCTGCGGCGGGCGGTGGGGTGGTCCCCCTCTGCGATGCGGATGCTGAACCAGCCCGCGAAGGTGATGACGATCCAGCTCTCTTCCTTCTCGGACCAAATGATCACCGGGGTGTCATTGTGAGCCTGCCAAACCAGCTCTGTGAGTGGCAGGCGCACAGGAGATACGTGGATGTACACCTCAGACGCTGCGCTGACCAATTGCCCCAGAGGTTCAGTCTCAGCCCGGGTCGCGTTTTGCACCGCGATCTTCGCCCGCTCATGATCATACTCCGTTCCAGTGATGGCACTCAACTGCGCCAATGTGTTCACAGACAGGAGGCGTATAGGTTTGTCAGCTGGTGAGTTGCCGGAAGATGAAAGCGCAGGCATTCAGTGAATTTTTTTGCGAAATTACTACGATAGATGCAGCAGCAGGGTTGTCGTTTTTCAATGCTATTTAGTCACATTCATACAGGAAGCCCTCTCAGAAATGATGGAGCCACTGCTAACACGAACTTCCAAAGGGGATCAATGGAACGTCGAAAAAAAATCGGCCATCCACAGCATACGGAGGACGACCGATTTAAGAGGGAACACGTGGAGTGTGACAGATTCAGAACTAGCGGTTTTTTATGCTCTCGTTCTTTTCTTCGCGGCTCAAAGAGTGAATCCAATACTTCGCCGCCACAATTACAGCAACGATTAAGACAGCAGCGATGACATCGTATTCAGCGTTCCTGGAAAGTTCAAGCATGGTTCTCATAATGGCAGCATGTGATGGGTGGATGTTGTTGTAAGTGTGGACCACAGACATGCGGTGCACAGTCTAACATACGACCACGCTGCGCCAGGAGGGCACTGCGACCAATGAGCAGCCTTTCGCGCTAAATCTCAGCGTTTTGCTGAGATGCCCTCAGCGCGGGGACGACTCGGCCTCACCCCTGTTCCGCAGCCCAACGGGTGGCGTGGTGCACCAGCTCGGTGTTGTTTTTCAGCCCCAGCTTCTTTTTGATCTGGCTGCGGTGAGTGTCCACGGTTTTCACACTGAGATGAAGTAAGCGCGCAACCTCTTGCGGCTCCTTGCCCTGCCCCACCAGGCGATAGACTTCAAATTCGCGATCGGTCAATTTGGTAACGGATGCCCCGTCCTGCTTGGGATGTTGAGAGCTGGCCAGCGCATCCAGGATGAGCGTGGAAATACGCTCACTCACGGAGATGCCACCCGCCAAAACTTTACGAATGGCCTGGATGACTTTCTCCGGTCCCTCTTGTTTCATGATGTAGCCCCTCCCTCCAGCCCGGATGACGCGTTCCGCATAAAGCGTCTCGTCATGCATGGAGATCATCAAAACAGGGATGTGTGGGTAGGCGGCGCGGACATCTTTCAGGGTCTCCAGGCCACTCTTATCCGGCAGGCTCATGTCCATCATCACAAGGTCTGGATTCAGTTTTGCGATGGCCGCCATGGCTTGGCAGGCATCGTGTGCCTCTCCACAAACGGCCAGGTCGGGTTCCATGCCCACAAGACCCGTAAGACCGGCGCGGAAGACGGGATGATCATCCACGATCAACACACGTTGGGGAGCGGCTGGCGTGTTAGAGCTTTTTGAGGCCATTGGAAGAAGAGGTGGGTTTGGAGGCAGGCGGCAGAGGAAAAATGCAGGTTACACAAGTGCCGCGTTTTGCAGCTTTCACAATTTCGAGCGTTCCGAAGATCATTTCAGACCGGTAGCGCATGATGCGCAAGCCCATGCCTTCATGCATGGCCGCTTGTTCCTTGATGCCGAGGCCGTCATCAATCACTGACAAAGCGGCCTTGCCACCGCGCCGGGAGAGGCGCACCCGCACGGTCTGGGCCCGGCCATGGCGCACGGCATTGTTGATGGCCTCCTGGGCGATGCGGTAAAGGTGGATGGCGCTGCGCTGATCCTCCAGCATGATGACGGCGCGCGATTCAAACTGGCAGGTGATGCCAAACAAATCCGCCGAACGTTCCGCCAAGTTCTTCAATGCCGCACCTAACCCGCCCTGCTCTGGAGCGACTGGATGCAGGCCACGCGCCAGAGCACGGGTGTGGTTCAGTGATTTGCCAAGGAGGGTGCTCAGCTTCAGTGCGGCCTCTTGCTCACGGGCTCCATTGGCAGCCAAGGTGCGTGCCAGTACATCGGCCATCATCCACGCCCCGGCCAGTTGCTGCCCGAGGTCATCATGCAGGTCCTGACCGATGCGGCGCTGCTCACGCTCACTGATGCGCAAGATTTCCTCCTCGAGCTGCCGCCGTGCGGCGATCTGGCCACGGAGTTCCGCTGTGCGTTCTTCCACGCGGCGCTCCAGCTCGGCATTCAAACGCAGGATGGTCTGCTCGGCCTGTTTACGCTCGGTGATGTCGCGAGAGATCTTGGAGAACCCCGCCAAGCGGCCATGGGCATCCAGGATGGGAGAGATGGTCAGCGAGACATCGAGAATGGCTCCATTTTTATGACGACGCTGGGTTTCGTAATGATCAATCCGGAGCCCGCGCTCGATCATGCCTTTAAAGACCGCCTCATCATCTTCGGCCTGGGGTGGGCGCAGGAAGGACATCGTCCGGCCTACCGCCTCCTCCTGGGTATAACCAAAGATGCGTTCAGCACCGGCATTCCAGGTATCAATTTCACCGTCCAGATTCATGGTGATGATGGAGTCATCCGTGGTCTCCACCACCGCCGCCATGCGTCGGTTCATAGCCTCCGCAGCCTCACGCTCCGTGATGTCGCGGGCGATGCCGCCGATCTGGTGCGGGCGGCCATTTTTACGAGAGAGGATGATCCCCCGGTCTGCCAGCCAGCGGACTTTACCATCCTTTCCCTGCACGCGGTAATGCACCCCGTAGGTGTCCGTCTTCCCGGTGAACCAGCGCCGAAGAGCAGCCCGAACCGCCTTTTGATCATCGGGATAGATGGACTCTTCCCAGAGCTGCGGCTGCTTCCGAAGCTGCGCCAGGCTCACGCCCCAGATGCGCTCAAAAGCCGGGCTGACATACGAAAAACGCGGTGGGTCCACCTCACGAAACCAGAGCACGTCCCCGATGTTTTCCACCAGCAGCCGGAAATGCTCCTCATAAGAATCGGTGACGATTTCAGGCAGGCTTTCGCGCTTGGGTGGGCGCGGAGACTTGGTGGCAGCTCGCTTCTTCATAGAAAGCGAAAACTAAACACCTGAGCCAGCGCATGCCAGCGCGGTTTCCAGCCATGAACTTTTTTCTTATATCCGACTCCATGAGGCTCACTCGTCCGGCTTCAGAGGTCGCTCCATGAAGCGCACGGGTTTCTCATAGATGGCCAGCACGATGCACCCGGCCTCACTCACCACGCTGTGATAGGTGCCGGGTGGATGGATGCGCAGGGAGCCTGCATGGATAATGCCATTTTGATCCCGCTGGCTCCCGGCCAGGACCAAGATGTGTTCCCACCCCTCATGCAGATGCATGGGCACACGAGCTTCTTTGCGGAAACGAATGAGCGCCGCCGTGGGCCCCGTGATGCCGTCTCCATAGAAGCGATAGATATCCACCCCGTCACGAAAGTAACTCCAGGGAATGTCCTCCTCCTGAGCTAAAATATTGAAGATGTCCTTCAGCTCAAAGTGAGGGAAGCTGAAGCTAGGCGGGGGAGAGGGATCGTCTGGATTCACAATGGAAGACTCGGTGAAAAAGCCGGGATGCCTGCGGTGATCAATGGAGTGTAGCGGTGATGGGAGAGGTTTAAGAAGTGATCGCGCGGATGAAGGCGGCGGAGTCGCTCACGCCCCCAAAAACACCGCCCTGCATTTTGATCATTTTCAGCGCAGCAAGATGGTTGCCATGATCGGTGGCACCGGTGCAGTCAGACAGCATGAGGCATTCAAAGCCACGGTCATTCGCCTCACGCATGGTGGTGTGCACGCAGACATCCGTGGTGATGCCAGCGAGGACGATGTTTTGGATGCCCTTTTGCCGCAGGAGCATGTCGAGATCCGTGCCGTAAAAGGAGCCTTTGCCCGGCTTATCAATGATGGCCTCTCCCGGCAGAGGGTAGAGCTCCGGGATGATGTCCCAGCCAGGTTCCCCACGTGTGAGGATGCGCCCACAGGGCCCCGCATCGCCGATGCCTGCGCCGATGCGCTGGCTGCGCCATCGTTTGTTAGCCGGGAGGTCTGAGAGATCTGGGCGGTGCCCCTCACGGGTGTGCATCACGTGGTAACCCTGAGCACGCGCAGCCTCAAAGACGCGCTTGATGGGCTCGATGGGGGCGCGGGTGAGGCTGAGGTCGTAACCCATTTTGTCCACGTAGCCGCCGGGCCCACAAAAGTCAGTCTGCATGTCAATGACCAGAAACGCGGTATTCGCGGGCCGGAGGTCACCATTGTAGGGCCAGGGATAAGGATCAGCTTCGACGTAAGGCATGAGAAGGATTGTTTTAAATTCTGTAGCAAAGAGTGAACCAAGTTCGGGTGGCCCTGCGGTTAACCAGACCGCAGAAC
>DMMK01000257.1 GCA_003453085.1 Verrucomicrobiales bacterium | reverse complement strand
GAGCGGGCCCTGAAGGTCCACATCCACCTGCTCTCCAGTGACATCACGAAAGATGAGTATCTGACTGGAGGCGGGTGAGGCCTTGATGCTGGCATGAGCCGTGGTGACGACAGAGCGTAGCGGACCGGCAGCAATCTGGCGACCGTCCGCAAAGGCTGTGAAGTGGGAGGATGATGGGGAATGAATTGGCGCAGGCATGATTTTATTTTTACCCGGATATAAATAAATGGCAAGTTTTATCCGGGTAAAAATAAAAGATTGTTCAGGCGACGAACGCACCGGCGCAGGCCGATGTCTGGACGCATATCTGCTCAAGCCATCATGGGCTTAAACTTTTAAAGCTGGGCGGCACGTCAGGGACTACTTCCCGTAAACGTCCTTTTCCGAACGGAAGCCGTCTTTGACGACGGTTTCGCGGAGGTTTTCCTTTGTCACTGCGTAGATGGGCAGGAAGACGGAGGGGACTTTGACTTTGCCGTTGTCGCTTTCTTCTTTGGCAAAGATGGGGCGGCCGGAGGCGAGCTTGACGGCGAGGTCGGCGGCCTGTTTGGCGAGGACGCTGAGGGGTTTGTAAACGGTCATCGTTTGGGTGCCTGCGACGATGCGCTGGCAGCCGGCGAGATCGGCATCCTGGCCGGTGACGATGACTTTGCCGGAGAGGCCTTCTTCGATCAAAGCCTGGATGGCTCCGCCTGCGGTGCCGTCGTTGCTGGCGAGGATGGCATCAATCCCCTGCCCGGCCTTGGTGATGGCGGCGTTGGTGATCTTTTTGGCGTTCTCGGGTTTCCAATCTTCGGCCCAGTCTTCAAAGACGACCTCAATGCGGCCGGACTGGATGAGTGGGTTCAGGATATTGTCCTGGCCCTGCTTGAAGAGCACGGCGTTGTTATCCGTCTTTGCCCCATAGATGCGGATAAGGCGAAGCTTGCCCTGAGGAGGAAGGCGGTCGGCGATGAACTGGGCCTGGAGCTCGCCCACCTTGACGTTATCAAAGGTGATGTAGAGGTCGGTATCGGCCCCGGTGATGAGGCGGTCGTAGGAGAGGACGGGGATGCCTTCGGCGTGGGCCATTTCGACTGCACGGGCCATGGCGGCACCATTGTGGGGGATGATGACGAGAGCATCCACTCCACGGGTGATGAGGCTTTCCACGTCGCGAAGCTGGCGGGTATCGTCGCTGTTGGCGGACTCGACCAGAACCTCGGCACCGAGCTCGCGGGCCTTAGCCACAAAGAGGTCTCGGTCGCCGATCCAGCGCTCTTCCTTCAAGGTGTCCATGCTGAGGCCGATGACGAGGCCGCCGCTTTTTTTTGCCGTGGAGCTGCCTTTGCCACGGGCCAGGACCAGCCCGGTGGCGATGCTGAGGACGCAGGAGAGAAGGACCAGGGCGATGCGGGGATTCATGACAGGGACGGTTTAGTCAGAAACCGGGCGGCATGACCAGCACGAAATGCGGGGGAGGCTCAGACCCGTGGCTTCAACTGCCCTTGCACGTGTCTCAAGACTCCGGCGCAGCCGTCTTCGAGGAGGTCGAGCACTTTTTCGAAACCTTCCGGGCCACCGTAGTAGGGGTCTGGCACTTCGGTTTCTTCGTGATCGGTGCAGAACTCGCAGAAGAGGCGCACTTTGGCGGCATGACGTTTTTCTCGGTCAAAGGCGCGGATGTCCTGGTGGTTGCTGCGGTCCATGACGAGGACGAGGTCGTATTCTGAGAGATCCGCATCCCGCACCTGGCGGGCAAAGCTGGTGAGTTCCAGACCACGGGTTAGGGCTGCGGCACGCATGCGCTCATCGGCCCGCTTGCCGGTGTGCCAGCCAGCGGTGCCTGCTGAGTCGATGTGGATGGTTTCGGTCAGGCCGGCCTCCGCCACCACGCGACGCATGACGCCCTCTGCGGCGGGAGAGCGGCAGATGTTGCCGAGACAGACGAAGAGGAGTTTGAAGGTGGGGGCAGCAGCCATGCAGAACTCTGGCGCGAGAACAAAAGTTCTCAAGCAAGCGAACTGTCAGGCGAAGCCTACAAAGCGGGTGAATAACCCCAGAGCCTTCCCCCCAAAAAAGAAAGCGGACAGGGGAAAACCCTGCCCGCTTTTGAATCTTTGACAGTCAGCTTACAGCTTCCGTTCCTTCACCTCGGCGGTGACGTCGGTGAGGAATTCGGCCACGGATTTGACGCCGAGGTCGCCGCGCTTGCTGTGGCGGATGGCGACGCTGTTGGCAGCGGCTTCTTTTTCACCGAGCACGAGCATGTAGGGGATCTTGTCGAGCTGAGCCTTGCGGATCTTGGCACCGATCTTGTCGGCATCGTTGTCGAGGGTCACGCGCAGGCCAGCCTCTTTGAGCTGGGCGAAGATCTCGGCAGCAAAGGCATCGGTCTTCTCACTGATGGTGAGGATGCGGACCTGCTCTGGGGCGAGCCAAGTCGGGAAGTGACCGGCGAAGTGCTCGATCAGCACGCCGCAGAAACGCTCCATGCTGCCGAAGGGCGCGCGGTGGATCATCACGGGGCGGTGAGGCTTGTTGTCCGGGCCGTTGTAGCTGAGATCGAAGCGGACAGGCAGGACGTAGTCCACCTGCACGGTGCCGAGCTGCCATTCGCGGCCGATGACGTCCTTGATGACGAAGTCAATCTTCGGGCCATAGAAGGCGGCCTCGCCGGGCTCCTCGGTGAAGGGCACGCCGAGAGTGGCGGCGGCTTCGCGGCAAGCGGCTTCGGCCTTGTCCCACTGGGCGGGATTACCGGTGAACTTGTTGTTATCCGGGTCACGCAGGCCCACACGCACGCGGTAGTCGGTCATGCCGAGGGTATTGAGCACGATCTTGACGAGGCTGAGGCAACCAAGGACTTCGGCGGCGACTTGATCTTCGGTGCAGAAAAGGTGGGCATCATCCTGGGTGAAACCACGGACGCGGGTCATGCCATTGAGCTCTCCGCTCTGCTCCCAGCGATAGACCGTGCCGAACTCGGCCAAGCGCACGGGAAGGTCGCGGTAGCTGTGGGGCTGGCTGGCGAAGATCTTGATGTGATGCGGGCAGTTCATCGGTTTCAGAAGGAAACCGTCGAGCAGCTTCTCCGGATCCATGATGCGGTCCTGACCGATGATTTCGCGGCCGGCGCGCTCATTGAGCTGGCTGGCAAACTGGGCGGAGACGGCATCCAGACGGGCGGTCATTTCGGCACAGCCGCAGCCTTCGTGGGCGATCTTTTCAAGCTGGTCCTGCTCGATGATAGCCGGGAACTGGGCATCCTTGTAATAAGGGAAGTGACCGCTGGTCTTGTAGAGAGCCAGCTTGCCGATATGCGGGGTGAAGACCTGATGGTAGCCCTGCTTGCGCAGCTCTTCGCCGATGAAGTTTTGCAGTTCCTGGCGGAGCACGGCCCCGTTTGGCGTCCAGAGGATGAGGCCCTGGCCCACGTCTTCATCGATGTGGAAAAGCTTCAACTCTTTGCCCAACTTGCGGTGGTCGCGCTTTTTGGCTTCCTCGAGATTCACGAAGTAAGCGTCCAGTTCTTCCTTGGTCGGGAAGGCGGTGCCGTAGAGGCGCTGGAGCTGGCCTTTGGACTCATCGCCGAGGTAAAAGGAAGAGGAGAC
>DMMK01000139.1 GCA_003453085.1 Verrucomicrobiales bacterium | reverse complement strand
CAGCGCGACGCCCGAACCGCCTGCCTCACCCCCAATTCCGCCTCACCCATCCCCTTCATTCTCACGTCCCCACGTCGCCACCACCGCATCTCACCCCAACAAATACTCCTTCTTCCACACAATCCCGTTCCGTTCCAAAAATCCCACAAACTCCTCCTCAAACGTCTTCAACCGGTGATGTTCCTTCTGGTTCTTTACATATCGGAAAACATCCTCTACCTGGGACTGGCTGACCGTGAACGCCCCATACCCGTCCTGCCATTGAAACCCTCCCATCTCCTGCTTGAAGGTCTCCTTCAGCCACTTTGACGAAGGCCCTTTCAACAACTGCACCGCTTGGCTCACCGTCATCGTCGTCGGCAGCCCCACCAAACCATGCTCGTGGTCAAAGGCCCCGCCAATGCACAATGGGTTCATGCTCTTTTGATGTGCAATGCCCGCCAGATACTCCCACAGCCGCGGTTGCAGGTCTTCCGAAATCCATGGCGTCCGGTTCTTCGTGCTCCAGATGAAATGATACGTCAGATTGGAAAAGGAATCGGCCATAATCAGGAAAACAGAGGCTATCAAAAACGCACGTTCCATCGGTTTATACCAGCCTCCACCAGACCCTCCAAGTCCATATTTGATCCCATCCCGGCCAAGGTCCGTCCAAATACAAACGCATATCGACGGTTCATCGCCACCCCATTCGCGCGTCGCTCTGCGACGCCACGTGGGATGATGATCCTCACCTACCTTACCGGCCTTGAAAGGCCGGCCTAATAGACGACTGCCGCTCTGCGGCAAAGACCCAGAGCCCCCAAACCTACTGCCAACACACCCGCATCCTTCCCCCTAGTCGCAGCGCGGCGTCCGTGGATTAGCCGCGCCATTGATGGCGCGGTCCCCTGGATCACCACGCCCCCACCTCACCGCGTCGCCTGCACCTGCCCGCATCTCCAGGCATTCTACCGCGTCAGACCCTCATTAATCATTGCCCTTCTCCTCTGCACCGACTCGCTGATAAACCGCGTTAATCCCTCTTTGATCTCCAAGAAACCCGCTAGGAAAAACGTTGATGAATGGATTCGTCCCGCTCTGCCATGAACGCTCCCACCCGACTTGCTTTCACTCTCCTCCTATTGCTCTCCATCACCCTTCACGCCCGTGAATGGACGGCCACCGATGGGCGCAAGCTCCAGGCGGATTTCGTTTCCGCGACGGCCACGGAGGTGACGCTGAAGAGGCTGCCGGATGGGCAGACGCTGACCTTTCCGCAAAGCCGTCTCTCGGCGGCGGACCAGGCTTTCATCAAGGAGCAGGGGGCCAAACCCGCTCTGGCGGCCAAGCCGGTGGAAGGCCCGTTCGCAGCCCTGATGACGGGCGAGTGGGCCCTGTCTGAGTACAAGGGGCTGCCCTTTGCCATCTATGGGGCCAAGGACCTGAACGCCGCACAGGCCTACCCCCTCATCCTGGCCCTGCATGGCAAGTCGCCTAACAATGAGAATGGCAAGCAGGTGGGTGGCTGGATGAAGGGTTTTGCCAAGGAAGATCGCTACACCAAGAACCCGTGCATCATCGTCGCCCCGCTCTGCTACCAGCCCTATGGGGCCACCGGTGGCGGCTGGAGCGACAAACCCGGTGAGCAGGCCCTGGATCTCGTCAAGGAACTGATCAAGAACCTGCCGGTGGACAAGGACCGCGTTTACTGCACGGGCTACTCCATGGGTGGCTTTGGCACCTGCCACCTCATCAACCAGGAGCCCAAGCTCTTCGCCGCCGGAGTCGCCGTCGCCGGTTGCACTGGCCCAGAAACCGCCGGCACCTTCAAAAAAGTCCCCCTCTGGCTCTTCCACGCCGTGGATGACGCCACCGTCAAAGTGGATGGCTCTCGTGCCCTCGCCGACGCACTGAAGCGCGACAAAGACTGCAAATACACGGAGTATCCCGATGGCGGCCACGGCATCGTCGGCAAGGCCTTTGATGAGGCCGAACTGCACACCTGGCTCTTTGCCAAAGGCGTGAAGAAGTAAGTGCTCCGACACCTTCGCTCCCAGCCGCAGCGAGATGTTCGAACGGGTGTTTCGGAACAGGCTCTAAGCATCCAAGTCGTAATAGCTAGCCCCTATTTCCTTGCCCCTTCGCATGGCTCAGGGCACATGCGAAGGGAGGAAAGATGATCCTTATTTGCCATCTCGATCTGCGTCACCTGGGAGTCCTCGCTCCACACGATCCCAGGCTGCGCGGGAGGCTGCTTTGGCCTTCTCCCAATCAAGGCGGGAGGAGCCGCGGTCCTTCTCATAGTCCCGCTGGAGATCCGCCTGGGCGCTGTCGAAGTCACGACCGTTGAGGCCGTAGTTCGTGTAGCCGGTGAATCCGGTGCGATAAGCCGGCCCATAATCGTTATAGGTCAGGTCGCGTTCATAATAGGGTTCGGCTTGATACCGGTCATTCCAGTAAGCTTCCTCGGCCGTTGGATCAACGGCTTCCGCCACACCTTTGCCGGCAAGGCCCCCGGCGACGGCACCGATGGCAGCGCCTACAGCGACACCGACGGGGCCACCGGCCATTCCGAGGGCCGCGCCCGTGGCACCGCCCGCAGCAGCTCCGACACCGACTCCCACAGGATGCGCTCCTGGAGCGCCGCTGATGGGATCACGATTTTCGTCCTTGGGGACGATGGTTGGTTTAACATTTAATGGGGTTGTATTTTGCATAGCATAACAGGTTCGTTTTGCTGCATGTGTCCGCGTCCCAAAACATTTGGTTAACAGGCTTTTAGCTGCTGCAAGGCCAGCGCGATTTAGCTCCCGACAGCTGCCGTTGGCGCTCATGAAGAGGGGGCGGTTGGAGACGTTGTTTTACCGCCGCCGCATGTTTTGGTGGGGATGCGATGGTGTGATGCCTTTGGCCCTGATGAATGGGTTGAGATTGGATAATCATGGAGAACCGGGACCTTGATGTCCGGTTCTTCGCCCCAAAGGGGCAGCCTATCGCAGCCCAGGGCAACGCCTTGGATATCGGTACACCACGAGCCCAGAGCTTTGAAAGGGCGGCCTAACTCTCAAAGCTCCATAACGCACCACTCGATGCTTCCTCATCAAACCTCGTTTCAAAGCCACGTTGAATGGACAAACTGTCACCATCTTCCCTTTGGCCTCATTGAGTCTGGCCCTTACCTAGCTAACCTTACCCCCCATGAAAACCAAGTTCAGTCACTCTCCACTCATTCATCTTTTAGCCCTGGGACTCGCCGTCTTTTTTGGCTGGATGGCCTATCGTTCTTCAGTCGATCATTTCGTTCGGGGCGGGTTCCCGCTGCGTGTCGCCATGGTGGGTGGTTGCGGCCTGCTTTCTCTACTGGTGCTGGGGCTGTATCTTCGTAGCGGTATCAATCGGTTTGTCGTGGAGGAAGACGGCTTGCGAATCCATCGCCTGGGCCACAGCACCTTTCATCCCTGGTCAGAGATCCGCCGAATCCAGCTCAACCAGCCGCTTCATTACCTCGTCATTCATGGCCCGGATTGTGCCCTCGCCTTCACCTCCACCGACTACTCTCCGCGCATCGTGGATTTCGTTCGTGCGATTCATCAACGGAGCCGTTGCGAACTGTCTCCGCTGCTGGCAGAAACCCTGGCCAGCCAACCCACGAGAACGGAAACCAAAATCGTGATGGCCTGCCCGGACATTTCTCGTTAGCACCGGGGCATTCGTAACCTGATGAAAACAAACCTGCGGTTGGGCTTTGTCGTCTGCCTCCTGGAGCAACGACAAGCCGCCCTGCAGGTGCGTTTCCGCGGTGGAATTCATGGGCTCTCACCATGAATGAGGCGCAACTCGGTGGGGCCAACCCCGCCTGAAAGCTTCCCACAAAAAACGCCACTTGGCATCCGGGCGCCTGTCTGGCCTTGCACTCTCCGGCTGCTCCCCCGATATTCCCATCACAGTCATCAAGCATCCGCTTTCGTCTGATGAATAACATCCAAAAATATCAATGAATATCCGCAAGCACTGCCCATGCAACCTTGTCGAAAAAATTCCCCATCTGTCCCCATTCTTCCCCAGATGGGGACTTATTTCCCCATGAAATCCCCATCCTAACCCATTGAAAATCAGTCTGTTGAGATCAAAAATCCCCAAATGGGGATAAAATGAAATTCATCCCCACAGCGCAAAAGCCGGATTCCGACAGCCCCAGGCATTCACGGACTCAGCCGTTCCATCTTCCACCCGCTTTCGATTCGGGTGTAACGCAGGCGGTCATGCAGACGGCTGACGCGGCCCTGCCAGAATTCGATCTCGGAGGCCAGCAGCGTGTAGCCGCCCCAGTTCGGCGGGCAGGGGATGGGGCCGGTGCCAAAGCGGGCCGCCAATTCGGCTTCGCGCTCATGCAGCCATTCCCGTCCGGGAATCACGGCGCTCTGATCCGAGACCCAGGCCCCGATCTGGTGGCCGATGGGACGGCTGTTGAAGTAACTCTCCGCATCTTCGCGGGGCAGCTTGGTGATCGTGCCGCGCACGCTCACCTGGTGATGCCTCTGCGTCCACAGGAAGGTGAGCGCGGCCTGGGGATTGGCGGCGATGTCACGGCCCTTGCGGCTGTCGTAGTTGGTGAAGAAGTGAAAGCCGCGCCCATCCAGTCCCTTCAGCAGCACGGTGCGGCTGTTTGGCCCGCCATCGCTGCCGATGGTGGAAAGCGTCATCGCATTCGGCTCCGGCAGCGCATGGGCCAGGGCGTCCTGCAGCCAGAGATTGAAGAGGATGTGCGGGTCCGTCGGGGCCGTCTCCTCGGTGAGGCTGTCCAGATCATAGCTCACGCGGAGGTCGCGCAGATTGGTGGGTGGGAAGTCGAGCATGGGATTGACGGAAGAAACGTGCGTCAGGCCGTTGCGGCAATCCCATGTTTGCGCCTTTGTCCAATATTCTTGCCATGTCTGCCCTAACCGGAGTTTTAAGAGATCTACACCGCGTGCTGCTCAGCGCGGAATCCATCCGTACCCGCGTCACCGAAATGGCGCAGGAGATCCAGCGTGACTACACCGGCCAGGTGATCACGGTGGTGGTGCTGATGGACGGCGCGCTGTTCTTTGTTGCGGATTTGCTGCGCCAGATTGACCTGCCGATGCGCATTGTCACCCTCGGGGCCAGCAGCTACCACGGCGGCACCGAATCGACGGGGCAGGTGAAGATCAACTGGCCGGCAGGCGTGGAGTTCGGCGGTCAGGACATTTTGCTCCTCGATGACATTCTGGATACCGGCCTCACCCTCAGGGCCCTGCGCGAACGCCTGCTGAGCGAAAATCCAGCTTCCCTGCGAACTGCCGTTCTGCTGGACAAGAAACGTCCCCGCGAAAATGACGTGCCCCTGAACTACTGTGGCTTTGAG
>DMMK01000684.1 GCA_003453085.1 Verrucomicrobiales bacterium | reverse complement strand
TCAGGGAAGGAAGGACCGATGGGGATGAGACCAGAGTAAGCTGACCGGCATTGACCGCACCGACAGTGCCACTCGCCACGATACTGGCAAACGGCATGCCCACGAGGGTGGACTTGCCTGCGGGCAAATCAGCCGTCAGCACACCGGCCGTGCGGCTGACAGGCAGCATGTTTTCCTGGCCGCACAGTGGGCTGGCGCTCAGCGCCGCCAGTGCCAGCCATCCGAAGGGAGAGCGTAATTTCATTGTCATGATTTTGAGGTGGTCGTGAAGGTGCGAGGGTTCTGAAGCACCGTCCGCCGACATGACCCCACTTCGCGACATGGGACAAAAGCTCCACAGCAACACTTTTGTCACCTTAGAGCCCTCTTAGATAAGCCCTGTATTCGGCTAGGTCTTTTGGGTACGTGCCCTGACCGCTCAACAATGTTTTCAATGCGACACTTTTGTCACACGCAACCTGACACATTCGAAACCAAATCACACCCCGACATCAATTGTCGATGGAGCCCCAACAGCAGCATCACCCAGATGCCTAGCTGCTCTGTATTTTAAAACACACGTCGGCACAGCTTCCAAAAAACGGCCGTCGCATTTAATCGCGATTATTTCGTTTTTCGTTAGGCTTGCCCCACTTCGCAAAGCATCATCGAGTGACGTTTTTGCCATGAGGCGGAAGTGTTACTCAGGCTTGTTTGTCGGCAGCCTGGACATGGAGTTGGGATGGCAGTGACGATGGAATGACATTTCCTATCGCTTCCTTGACCCACTCCTCTCATGAAGACATCCACCACCTTTGCCGCGAGCCTCATGCTCGCCTCCGCCGCCTTCGGACAAGGCTTTCAAACCTCGGAGTTCTCTTACCTGACTCCGGCTCCGGGCGCTGATTTCACGTACCATCCCATTGTCACCGTCGGTGATCGCGTGACCCTGACTGGCGATGCCAGCAAGGAATTCGCCTTCGTCGGCATCCCTGATGCCATGGGCCTCTACAAAGACACCGTCAGCGGCCAGAACATTCTCTTCGTGGCTCATGAAGTGGGCAACACAGTGATCAGCGAACCCATCGTCGGCCAGACTAAGTTTAAGGGAGCCTTCGTGTCCCGTTACGTTTTGGCCAATGATGGCAGCGTGACCAGCGGTGCCCCAGCGCACGCCAAACTTTTCCTCGAAAACACGGAAGTGTCCGCCACGCCTCCACTGGAAGGCGCGCTGAATTCCTTCACCCGCTTTTGCTCAGGCTCATTCGCCAGCCGTGCGCATGGCATGGACCGCCCACTTTTCTTCACCAATGAGGAAACTTTCGGTGCCCCAAGTTATGAAACCGCCAAAGGTGCACAGACCGTAGTCATCGCCAATGGCAACATGCATACGGCACCGGACCTGGGCCGCATTGGTCGTGAAACGACGGTCATCCAGCCACGCCGCGACAGCCTGACCGTAGCAATCTCCACGGAAGATGCTGGCTCCCCATCCTATGTTTATATGTATGTGGGCCGCAAACAGCCCCGTTCCACCAGTCCCCTGGATCGCAACGGTCTCACCAACGGCAAAATTTATGTGCTGTGCGGCCGTAACGCCCAACACAACGAAGGCACCTTCACCTCAGGCCAACTGCCTGTTAAGTGGGTGCAGATCTCCAATGGCGGCAATCTGACTGACGCCCAGTTGCTGACGGCAGCCGATGCAGCCGGCGCCTTTGGTTTTGTGCGTGTTGAAGATGCTGAGTTCGATCCTGCCAAGCCTACCCGCAGCCTCTTCCTTGCCACCACAGGTGGCAGTGGTCCAAACCGTCTGGGCCGTCTCTATGAACTGACCATGAACCCAACCAATCCAGTGGCCAATGGCACGCTGAATGTGGTTTACAACGCTGACACCATCGTCACCCCGGGTGGCACTTATGATGGTGTGGTGGGCAAACTGGTGGCGGCCAATGGCATTACCGGCTCCCTCGGTAATTACACCGGTGGCAACATCAACAACGGCGTGGATTTCCCAGTCAGCATTGATAACATCGCCATCTCCAACAATTTCGTCATGGTGCAGGAAGACCGCAACAGCCCTGCGGATGCCGTTTTCGCCAAATATGCCCGTAACGGCGGTCTGTGGAGCCTGAACCGCAATCAGCAGTATGCGGCCAAACTTCAGAGCACCTTCAACTACGCAGGGGTGGAAGCCCGTGACGCCCACTCTGCCATCACCACGCGTGGTCTTTGGGAAAGCTCAGGCATCATCCGTGCCGATGAGATCTTTGGCCCAGATACCTTCGTGGTGAACGTTCAGGCACACCGCACTGGCGTGACCCTGAATTCCCCTGGCGATCTCGCGACCTCCATTCGCTCCAACATTCCGAAACCAGCCGGTGGCACTTATACACGTGCGGAAGCCGCTGCTCTCTTCGCTGAAGATGGTCAGTTGCTGATCATGCGCCCAGTCGCTGATTAATGACTCGTCACTCTCCTGGTTAGTTGCACCATTCCCGGTTAGGCCCAGGCCTGACCGGGAATCTGCGTTTTCAACTCGGCGATTAAATCCACCTCTGTCCGTCGCTTTTTTCATGAACCGCCCACGTCCTTTGTTTAGCCTAGCTCTCGCGTTGGAGGCTCTCGGCTTAGGCGTGCTTGCCTGCGTCCTGAAGATGTATTGGCTCTTGCCTCTGGCAGGGTGTGTAGCCTTTTTGGCTGGCATTGCAGGCCGCAGGCTCGGGCTCGGCATCGCGGTCTCAGTGATTGCCACCGGAAGCTGGGTGTGGACGCTGACGCAGAACCTGCCAGACGGAGTAATCCTGACCGCGCACCCCATCGGGGCCTTGCTCATCGGTGCGGCCCTCGCCTTTCTCAATATTCACACCGCGCTGAAAAAGCGTGACGCTATCGGCATCCAGCCTTGTCTCGCCCGTCTGGCCGTATTCCTTCATTTCATCACCGCTGGGGTGCTGCTAAGCGCACAATATCTGGGAGGCAGCTGGCAGCGCTGGCTGGCCCTGGCCTATGCGGTGTTGAATGCCCTGCTGGTGCAGGATTGTCTACTGCGGCTGGTAGGCCGCCTGTATACCCCCAAACGTCACTGGCAAAATCTGGCCGAGCCGGGCGCTTTCTTTTTCTACCGTTGGTTAGGCCCGGAATGGCAGGCCTGTCTGCCAGTGGCTGCGGCCCGGGATGAAAGTTTCGACCTCAAACTGGCGGAGATGTGGATGTGGCCCACCGTGCGCAGTGCGCTGCCAGCTTTGCTCAGCACCATCGCCCTGCTGGTGTGGCTGCTGACCAGTGTCCATGAGCTACCTGCAGGTCATGCAGGTGTGCGTCATCACCTGGGCACTTGGGAGAGCCTACCTCTGGCCCCCGGCCTGCATTTTTCGCTGCCTTGGCCATTGGGTAGCATCCAGGCGGTGGATACCACTCGCCTGCGCGAGATCGTGCTCGGCTTTCGCACGGATCCCGGCCAGCCTATCCTGTGGGAAAAAGCCCACTACGAGGGAGAGCAGCATTCACTGGTGGGTAGTGGAGATGATTTTCTCTCCATCAGCGTGCCGGTTTTTTATCGGGTCGGGGATGCCGCGCTGCATCTGCGGTCTTCCTCCGATGCGGAGGCCCTGCTGCGCAGCCTGGCCCAGCGGGTCTTGCTGAATCTCACGCTGCGACTGCCTGCACGCGACATCATGACCACCTCACGCGAGGCTCTGCGCCAGCAGTTGCACACGGATCTGCAAGCCGCGCTGGACGAGCGCCAGAGTGGCCTGATGCTGGCCGAGGTGTATCTTCGGGACATCCACCCTCCGGTGAGTGTGGCACCCAATTTCCAGGAAGTCATCAGTGCACTGGAGGAAAAAGAAGCGCTGCTGCATGAGGGGGAGGCCTACCGCCGGGACATCCTCACCCGCACGGAGGGAGATGCCAAAGCCATCCTCATCACCGCAGGTTCCAGTGCGAGCAATCGCCTGATGCAGACCGAGGGCCAGGCACACCGTTTCACCGCCATGCAAAAATCTTGGGCGCTGGGCAAAGATCTTTACCAATGGCGCGAAGGTTTCCGGGCCCTGGATGAGACCCTCAGTGGGGCGAAAAAGGCCATCTTCGATGAATCCATGCGCGGTGACATGCCCACGCATGTGGACCTTCGCAAAGTGCTCAATCCCGACTTTGTCGATACTGCCCCCGTTCGCCATCAAACGCTGGTGCCGCGTCCGGCGCAATCGCATGATGCCTTTGACCTCGACATCGAAGGTTATCTCAAAGCAGACCAGGGCGAAGTTCCCGCACCTGACTTTTCTCCGCCGGATGCAGACAATGTTCTGAAAGCCGAATCCTCCACGCCCCATCCTCAACCTGCCCCGACT
>DMMK01000477.1 GCA_003453085.1 Verrucomicrobiales bacterium | reverse complement strand
ATGCCGAGGGCTTCGGCGGCGTGGGAGATATTGCCGTGGCAGTCGCTGAGGACGCGCTGGATGTGCTCCCACTCCAGGCGGGCGAGGCTGGGCAGATCATTGGCAGCCGGGCGGGAGGATGCGGTGGCCTGACCTTGCACGGCGGCGAGGACTTGATCCGCACTGGCAGGCTTGAGCAGGTAGTCATCGGCACCCAGGCGCACGGCTTCGATGGCATTGGGGATGCTGCCGTAACCCGTGAGGACGATGAGGCGTGTTTGAGGTGACAGGCGGCGCAGCTCGGCGATGAGGCTCATGCCGTTTTCCTGGCCTAACCGCATGTCTAGAATGATGCCCGAGGGTGCTGCGCCCGAGCGGAGGGTTTCCACCGCGGCGGGTCCGTTCGCGGCTTGGAGAATCTCGCAGCCACGGCGGCGCAAGGCCAGCGCCAGGGTGGTGCGGAAGCTTTCATCATCTTCAATCAGGAGGACGGTCATCATGGCGCGGTGGCAGAGGGTGAAAGTCGGGGCAGGGAAAGCGTGACACGGGCCCCGCCTTCCGGCCGATTTTCCACCACCGCACTGCCGTGCATGGAGGCGGCGAGGCGGCGAACAAAGAACAGCCCGAGGCCCATGCCTTCTCCAGCCGCACGCGTGCTGCGAAAGGGCTCACCCCAATGCGCGAGCATCTCGGTGGTGAAGCCGGGGCCACGATCCTCGACGGTGAAGGAGACGTATCCATCCTGAAGCTGCACACTCAGGCCCACAGGCAGATCATCAGAAGAAGAAAGAAGGGCATTGCGCAGCAGCACCAGCAGGGCTTCCCGCAAACCTGCACAGGTCACCTGGGCGTGACGGCTGTTTTCAGGCAAGCTCAAGGTGATGCGTTGACGCTGCGTGGGCGGCAGATCGGCTAGGGTGATTTGGATCACGTGGGCAATCTCGCAGGGCGCGCTGGATTGGCCTAAAGCTTCCTGGCCCAGGGTGCGCAGGCGTTGCAGCACCTCCTGACAGCGGGCGGCTTCTTTCACCATCAGTGCAGCGGTTTCCGCATCGGGATGCGTCTGCATTTCTGCGGCGGCGAGCGCCAGGGTGCCGATGGGCGTGGCGAGCTCATGAGCGAACCCCGTGGCGAGGGCGGCCACGGAGAGAAAGCGTTCTCTTGACTCCAGTTCCTGGCGCAGTTTTTGACGCTCCATTTGCAGGCGATGCGAGCGCCTGCGAATGGCCACCAGCATGACCAAGACAAAGGCCCCTGCCAGGAAGAGCGCGGTGAACTGCCCATAAACCTGCATGGCGGGGGAAAGTGGACCTCCCTGTTGCAAATGCAGTGGCTGGTGATGGAGCAACAGACTGGCGGCGGCGATGCCGATGAGCAGCCCGAGACTGATGGCGGCGGAACCCCGCAAGGCCACAGCAGCGAGGGTGAGCTTAACGAGATAAAAGATGGCGAAAGGATTGGTTAGGCCGCCGGTCCAATACAGCAGGAAGGTGAGGGTGACGACATCCCCCAGCAGTACGTGGAAAAAGCCGCCGCCCAGATGCTGCCCTGGCATTTGCCGATGCCACCAGGCCAGGATGACATTGCTAATCAGGGTGATCCCCAGGGCGATGCCGCAGGGCCCCCAGGGTATCTCCACCCCGAGTTCTTCTGCGATGGCGAGGGTGAGCCCCTGACCGAGCACGGCCAGCCAGCGCAGCAAGAGAAGCAGCCGGGAGGAGAGATCTGCCCCCACCCAGATCTCACTCAGCCCGGTCCATCGCTGCCAAAAGGGCAGGGCGGGTTCTGCGTGGTGGGGGCTGGGGCGCATGCTTCATCATGGGCCAGCAGAGCCAGATGTCCATGCCCTGCGGCAATTTGCCACAGAGGCTCAAGGCTGGGGGAAAAGCGGCAGGCGGACGGTGACGGTGGTGCCTTTCTGCTCATCACTTTCCACCGAGATGCTGCCGCCGTGAAGTTCCACGCAGCGTTTCACAATGACGAGGCCAAGACCCGTGCCACTGCGCTGGCCCACATTGCTAGCGCGGTGGAAGGCTTCAAACAAACGCCCGCGATCCTTCTCCGGAATGCCGATGCCTTGGTCGCGGATGACGAAGAGGGCCTGGGCGTCTTCGTGCACGATGGAGAACTCCACGGGACCGCCATCCGGGGAGTATTTCACGGCGTTGCCGAGGAGGTTGGAAAAGATGTGCCGCAGCAGGGCGGGATCTGCCAGCGCAGGCCCCGGCAACGGGGCAATGTGAAGATGAATGGGGCAGCGCTTTTGGGTGGCGGAAAGACCTTCATCCACCACCACGGCGGCGAAGGTGGCGAGATCCAGTGGCACGGGCGTGCAGGTCATGTGCCCGCCTTCCACCTTCCCCAGCAGCAGCACTTCCTCGATCATGCCGGACATGATGTGGGTGCTCTGGATGATGTTGTCCATCTGCGTACGGCGGGTCTCCTCGCCCAGCCGGGCCATGTGATTGCGCAGCAGTTCTGTGGAGCTGAGGATGACGGCCAGCGGAGTGCGGAACTCATGGCTGACGAGGCTGACGAAATTGCTCTTCAGCTCATTGACCTCCTTCTCGCGGGTGAGGTTGGCGATGAGTTCTTTTTCGCTGCTTTGCAGCCGTTCATTAACGGCGCGCAGCGTGCGGGTCTGCACTCGTACTTGCCGGCGCAGGGCGAGGATCCATAGGCCGATGCCGCCGATGCCGATGAAGGCCACGGTGCCCCACTGCCAGCGGCGTTGCATCTGCACGGTGGGCCCGGGGCCAAAGACACGGATGTCCTCCGGGCTGCGCATCCACAGGTAAGATTCATTGCCATTTTGACGGGTCAGGAAGCCGGTGACCTCCACCATGTAACCATCAAGGAGATGATCTCGTGATAGCTTGGCCGATGACCCCACCATCGCGGTGGCACGGTGGCGATCTCCCAAAAAGAGCCGCATGATAAAGTGGTTAGGCCCGTTGGTCTGGGCCACGTAACGCAGAGGAATCGTGAGCCGTACCAGATCGCATTTGTGCGGGAAGGAGGGTAGCTGGTCCTCATTCAGCTCCACGGGAGCAGGCAGGGGCCGGTCGCGCGCGGTGACACGGAAGACGACGTCGTTCATCTGCAGCAACTGGCGCGCATTGATGAGGAAGCCGGAAACCTCCACTTCATCTCCGGGTCGCAGCCGCACTCGGTTCAGCCCGCGCGGCCAGGCGCGGGACGGGGTGAGGATGAAATTGGTGCCGTCGGCGTGGGCCATGAAGATGCCATCCAGCCGTTGAAACATGACCACACATTTCACCACGTACCGCTGCGCGCGCCCTATGGGTTTCTGTGCCAGCTCTTGCACGGTGATAGGCGGCTGGTCAAAAACCTCCGCCAGCGTGGGTTGCTGCGCATGCAGGGCGGCCACGGGGCCGAGCAGAAAGGCGAAAAGGAGGGCCGTTCTCATCCCATGTTGGATTTGCTGAGCCGCTCGATGGCGATCAAGCTGGCGGCCCCGCGGCCCTCGATGCCCAGCTTGGGGAAAATGTGTTCCAGGTGCTTGCGCACGGTGGCCTCACTGGTGCCCAGGATGCTGGCCGTTTCCGCATTGCCTTTGCCTTGGGCCACCCACAGCAGCACCTCCGCCTCGCGTGGGGTGAGCCCCAGCGATTCCAGCGGCGTGGCACTGCTGAAGTCGGGCTTGGCCGCAAGGGAGGCCTGATGGCTGATGTCGCGATTTCGCCGCAGCCGCGTGTGGATGGCGGAAAGCAGATCCGCCTCGGAGCAGGGTTTGGTGAGGTAGTCATCGGCCCCCAGATTCATGCCTGTGCGCTGTTCCTGCTTCTCGCCTTTGGCCGTGAGGAAAATGAAGGGCAGGGCGCGCATGGAGTCATCTTTGCGCAGCAGATGCAGCACGCCGTAGCCATCCAACTCCGGCATCATGACATCGCACAGGATCAGGTCCGGGCGGCAGGTGCGGGCCTTCGCCACACCCTCCAGCCCATTCTCCGCCACCGTCACATCAAAGCCGTTCAGCTCCAGGATCAGGGCCACATTTTGGCGCATTTGCGGCTGGTCTTCGATGAGGAGGATCTTGGGCATGGGGCTGAATAATGCACGATCTTATCACAGGTGGTGCCTGCCGCCTATTCGCCATTCCGCGAATGCTTTTTCGCTGCCCGGCGAATACCCCTGCGCAGGCATTGCGTGCAGCATGGGCACAGCGCCGGGGCATCCTCGGTCACCCCTCCACCTATGAAACATCCCACACTCCGCGCCTTGGCGCTGCTGGCTTTGCTGGTTCCTGCGGCGGCCCATGCGGCCGCTCCGGCAAATGACAAATTTGAAAAAGCCCGAGTGCTGACGACCACGGCCCCGGTGTTTCTCAATCAGAGCGGTGTCGGCTCCACCCCGGATGCGCTGGATCCTTTCATCGGCGGGAGCAAGCTGGCCCGCAGTGTGTGGTACCGTTATGATGCCGTCTTCACGACCGCCTTCAACCGCATCATCATAAACGACCAGACCGGGGTGCGCGCAGCCGTCTTTGAAATGACCGATGCCGATGGCAATGCAGGCACGCTGAAGTTCCTGGTGCAGACAAACAACGTGCTGCCCAATGACATCGAGACGCTGATCTTTCCCACGGAGGCTGGCCGACGCTACTGCGTCTGTGTGGAGGGCAACGGGCTGTTTGACATCACCCTGCAAACAACCCCACGGCCTAACGACTACTTTACCGATGCAGCCATCCTGGCCGGAAATGAAGGCACCGTGACCGGCAACAATGAAGGGGCCACCAATGTCAACGACAGCCCGGCGAATCCGGCGCAACATACGCCCGCCAGCGGGGTGTGGTACACCTGGACACCCGGCTTCAATGGACCTGCGGTGGTGGACACGAATTTCAGCGAACGCTCGCCTAACAACACATTTGATACCGTGGTGGCGGTCTTCACGGGCGATACCTTGGCGACGCTGGTGCCTGTGGACTCCGATGACGATGAGGGCTATAACAACAACAGCCGTGTGGTCTTCGCCGCATCTGCAGGCACGCCCTATCGCATCTGGGTTGGCGGCTTTGGTAGTCAGTCGGGCACCTTCTTTCTCAGCTACTTTGCTGAGGGGAATCCAGGAGTGTTTGAGATAGCCAGTGTGCCGGAAACCGTCAGTGAAACTCAGGGAGTCACAGCTTTTCATGTGCGGCGTTTTCGCGCCGGGCTGGTGGCGGCCAATGTCACGGTCAGCACGGCCAATGGCAGTGCCACAGCCGGGGCTGACTATACGGGCATCAATTCGGTGCTCAATTTTCCGAATCCCGCGAATGATGAGAGCGGCTGGCAGCAGGTGGTGAATCTGACCATCGTCCCAGACGCCAATTTTACGGAACCGACGACGGAGACCTTCAACCTCGTTCTTTCAGCTCCCAGCCCAGGTGCCAGCGTGGGGGGGAGTTCACCGGCTGGCGTTTCCATCCGGAGCGGGGAACCGACGAATGGGGCCGGCTTTTTGACGGAGACGCTACGAGTCAAAGAGAGTGATGGTAAAATCACCATTCCATTGGTTCGCGCTGCGGCCGGGGGAAATATGCGCATGCAGGTGTTCGCCGGATATTCTGCCGGTGCTTCCGGGGCCAAGCCCGATGTGGACTTTGACTTTGACCCGATCACCATCGACCTGCTGCCGGGGCAGACGCAGGCCTCGATCCAATTGTTCCTCCTCAATGATGGCGTCTATGAGGGGGAGGAAACCATCACCCTTTACGCCACGGCGGAGACACCCGATGTGGATGTGACGGGCTCTACATCGTTGACGATCACGATTGAAGATGATGACTTGATCGTGCCTGTGGCAGGCAGGCTGACCGCATTTTTAGATGCGGGCGACACTGGCATCTATGGCAGTCTGGACATGAAAATCACCTCTACTGGCATGGTGAGCGGCAAGGTGGTGATGGCGCGTGGCAGCCTGCCGTTCACTGGCAAACTGGTGGATGGCCGCCTGACTGTCCGCCTGGGCCCGGCTACAGGGCCAGTGCGCACCTTGACCATTGAGCTGGTGAATGTCGCAGATCAAACCTACCGCATCACGCTCAGTGATGGTGAACTGGGTAGCACGGTGACGGAATTTGTTAGGCCGACGAATTTTACCCCGCTGAATCCTTGCGCGGTCGCGGGTTACTTCACCTTTGCTGATACCACGGGGGGCGACTCAGTGCCGCAGCTCGTCATTTCATCCATCAAAGTGACGGCGGCAGGAGATGCGAAGCTGACAGGCAAGCTCTTCGATGGCACGGCCATCGTCGCCAGTGGAGCGGTGAGCCTGAACAATTCCATGCGGGTGGGTGCCTCCCTTTACAAGGGTCTGGGGCGCGCCTTCTGCGAGGCGACCTTGCCGACGGCCACGCAGGATCTCAACTCGGCCTCGTTTAAGTTTTTACGTCCTGGACGTTCGAACCAAAGCGTGGAACTGCCCGCTCTGGATGTGAATGCCACCGCCCGTGTGGCACGGTGGGTGCCTCCGGCAAAGGGGCAGCGTGCCCTCTCCATCTGGAACCCGGCAGGTGCGGGCAATGCGGACCTCACAGGTGGCGGTTTCGCGGTACTGACCACCAAGGCGCTGACCGTCAGCACGGCCAACAAAGTGGCAGTGACGGTGAACTTGCCAGAGAATCTGAAGATCACGCTCATCCCGGCCACCGGCATGTTCACCGGCACGGTCATCCCCACAGGCAGCACGCAGCCGAAAAAGATCTTCGGCGTCATGATGCAAGGGGGCGTGGACAGCTTTGGCAACGGCTTTTTCCTCAATGGTGCCCTGGCAGGCAAAGTCAGGCTGCGTGGGCCATAACCCACGATGCCTTTAGCGATCCAGACGCAAGGTTCTCAGTCGTAGGGCATTCCCGATGACTGAGACCGAGCTGAGGCTCATGGCTGCTCCGGCGATCATGGGGCTGAGCAACCAGCCAAACCACGGATATAGCACCCCTGCGGCCAGGGGGATGCCGAGGGCATTGTAGAGGAAGGCAAAGAGCAGGTTCTGGCGAATGTTCCGCATCATGGCCCGGCCTAACAAAATGGCATGCACGATGCCTCGCAGGTCACCCTTCACCAGGGTCACGGGCGCGGTCTCCATGGCGATGTCGGTGCCTGTGCCCATGGCGATGCCGACATCGGCTTCGGCCAGGGCAGGGGCGTCATTGATGCCATCTCCAGCCATGCCGACGACAGCACCGGGCCGTTTCATCTCCGTGATGTAACGGTGCTTTTCCTGGGGGGGCACACCCGCGTGGAAGCGCTGGATGCCCAGCGTGGTGGCGATGTGGCGGGCCGTACGTTCATTGTCCCCCGTGAGCATGACCACGGAGATGCCCAGTTCCTTCAATTGGGTCAGGGCATCGGGCGTGGTGGACTTGATGGGATCGCTGACGATGAATGCGGCGGCGGCCACACCGTTCACCGCCAGGTAGATGGCGGATTTTCCTTCGGCCTGATGCGGCGTGCCCAGAGCTTCCAGGGCGTCCACCTGGGCGATGCCTTGCTCACGCAGAAAGGCCGCTTTGCCGATGACGGCGGGCTGGCCGGCGACTTGGCCGCTGACACCGCCTGCGGTGGTGGCGTGGAAGCCGGTCACCTCCGGGAGCGTGAGGTTCTTTCTCTCCGCCGCCTGCAAAAGGGCGTGGGCCAGGGGATGCTCGCTCTGGCGTTCCAGGGCAGCGGCGAGGCGGAGGGCTTCATCCTTAGCTAACGAACTGTGTGGCAAGGTGAGGACCTCCGTCACCTCCGGTTTGCCCAGGGTGAGAGTGCCTGTCTTGTCCACGGCGAGGGTGTTCAGCAGCGCCAGCTTTTCGATGGCGGCAGCCTGCCGGATGAGCACGCCCATCTTCGCCCCACGCCCGATGCCCACCATGACACTCATGGGGGTGGCCAGTCCCAGCGCACAAGGGCAGGCGATGATCAGAACGGCGACGGCATTGGCGATCGCATAGGCCAGGGCAGGCTCAGGGCCTAACCAAAACCACAACACAAAGGTGAGTGCCGAGGCGGCGAGCACCGCGGGCACAAACCATGCGGCGATTTTGTCCGCCAGGGCCTGGATGGGCGCGCGGCTGCGCTGGGCCTGACCGACGAGCTGGACGATCTGGGCCAACAGTGTCTCAGCGCCCACGCGCTCGGTTTGCACCACGAGACTGCCGTGCTGGTTCAGCGTGCCGCCTGTCACCTGAGCGCCCGCTTTTTTCTCCACGGGGTCTGGTTCACCGGTAAGCATGGATTCATCCACATGGCTGTGGCCTTCCACCACCACACCATCCACGGGCATCTTTTCCCCGGGGCGCACGCGCACTTGCTGGCCGACGGTGAGGGAGTCAATAGGCACATCCACATCGCCCTCAGCCGTCACCAGCCGGGCTGTCTTGGGTTGCAGGCCCAGCAACTCCTGGATGGCGCTGCCGGTGCGGGCACGGGCACGAAGCTCCAGTACCTGGCCCAGCAGGACGAGTACAATGATGACGGAAGCGGCTTCAAAATAGAGCGGCACCTGGCCATGCGCATCGCCCAGGCTTTCAGGAAACCAGCCGGGGGCCAGCATGGCGGCGACGCTGAAGGCATAGGCCGCACCTACCCCCAGGGCGATGAGGGTAAACATGTTCAGGCTGCGATGCAGGAGCGACTGCCAGGCCCGCTGGAAAAAGGGCCAGCCCGCCCACAGCACCACCGG
>DMMK01000730.1 GCA_003453085.1 Verrucomicrobiales bacterium | reverse complement strand
TTTCAGCAGCAGGGCCGGCAAATGGAGCTGGGGCGGCGGTGGCAGCCGCAGCGACCGGTGCGGCGGCTGGAGCTGGGTCGGCAGGGGTAGTCGCGGGTGCAGCGGGAGCTTCCGCAGCAGGAGCTGTGGGGGCGGCCACATCAGCCACGGGTTCTTTCGAGGAGGCGGCAACCTTCACGCCGATCAGCAGGGTGGCACCCCAAAAGAGTGTGAAGCCGCCGACAACGAAGGCGATGATCACATTGAGGATTTTCCAGATGGAGCCGGATTCTTCGGGGGTGGAGTGGGAATGCGCAGACATGGCTAGGTTTTTAGGAGCCGGAAACAAGCACATACCACCCCAAACGCAACCCCCAAGCCGTCCGCCGCTTGCAACCCCGGCCCCCATCGCCACGTTTGTCTAAGTATTATGAGCGACTCCACCCCCAAACACACCAACGCCCTCATCCGCGAAAAGTCGCCGTATTTGCTCCAGCATGCCCACAATCCCGTGAACTGGCTGCCCTGGGGCGATGAGGCAATCGCTAAAGCCAAGGCCGAGGACAAGCCCATTTTCCTCTCCAGCGGCTACTCCACCTGCCACTGGTGCCACGTCATGGAGCGCGAATCTTTCGAGAACGAGGAAATCGCTGCCTACATCAATGAGCACTTCGTCCCCGTGAAGGTGGACCGCGAGGAGCGCCCAGACGTGGACCTCACCTACATGACCTACGTGCAGGCCGCTACGGGCGGTGGCGGCTGGCCCATGTCGGTCTTCCTGACGCCGGAGTTGAAGCCCTTTTTTGGCGGCACCTACTTCCCACCTGAAAATGCCCAGGGGCGCATCGGTTTCAACAACCTGCTCCAAGAGCTGCACAAGGCCTGGATGGAAGACCGCGCCAAACTCCAGGCCAGTTCGGAGCGCTCCATCGCTAAACTCCAGGAACATCTGGACGGTGAAAATGCCGAGACGGAGGTCAAAACAGACGCCGTGGTGCAAAAAGCCTACGATGACCTGGCCAGCAGCTATGACTACCACGAGGCCGGTTTCAGCGGTGCGCCGAAGTTCCCGCGCTCCAGTTCCATTAATCTGCTGCTGCGCATCCATCAGGCCTGGCTGAAGGATGAGGCGCGCAAAAGCGAGTCCGACTGGGCGGCGGAGATGTCGGTGAAAACCCTGCGCGCCATGGCGAATGGCGGCATCTGGGATCACGTGGGCGGCGGCATGCATCGTTACGCAGTGGATGGCTACTGGCACATCCCGCACTATGAAAAGATGCTGTATGATCAGGGCCAGCTCCTCTGGGCCTATGCGGAGGGGTACCTCATCACGGACTCGCCTTTCCTGGCGGATACCGCGCGGGAAATCGTCGGTTATGTGCAGCGGGACCTTCGTCACCCTCAGGGCGGCTTTTTCTCCGCAGAGGATGCGGACAGCTATGCCCAGGCAGGTGACGACCACAAAAAAGAAGGGGCCTTTTATGTGTGGAAGGCCAGCGAGATTGATGAGCTGTTGGGTAAGGAGGAAGGCAGCATCTTTCGTTATTCCTTTGGCGCTCGGCGCGATGGCAATGCCCGTCCCGAAAGCGATCCTCACGGGGAACTCACGGGGTTGAACACCCTCTTCCGGGCCTACTCGGTGAAAAAGACGGCGGAGTTTTTCAAGAAGAGCCCGGAGGAGGTCCTGGCCATCCAGGGCCGGGGGCTGAAACTGCTGTTTGAAGCCCGCGCCAAGCGCCCGCGCCCACATCTGGATGACAAAATCATCACCGCCTGGAACGGTCTCATGATCGCTGGTCTAGCCCGCGCTGGAGCGGCCCTGGGAGAGCCCAGCTTTCTCAAACTGGCGGCTGAGGCGGCCCAGTTCCCGCATGATGAACTCTGCACCGCTCCCGGTCAGGGCCTGCACCGGAGCTGGCGTGCGGGCGAGCGTGGCCCCAAAGGTTTTGCCACCGACTACGCCTGCCTCATCCACGGTTTGCTGGATCTCTACCAGGCCAGTTTTGAAGTGAAGTGGTTGCAGTGGGCCGTCGCCCTCCAAGAGGAAATGGATGGCCTGTTTTTGGACAAGGCAAACGGCGGTTACTACAGCGTCCACACCGAGATGGCGCACTCCGTTTTGCGCATCAAAGAGGACTACGATGGCGCAGAGCCTTCGCCGAACTCGCTCGCCGCGCTGAACCTCGCCCGCCTCGCGGCCATGCTGGATCACCAGGCCTATGCCGCGCAGGCGGCCAAGATCACCACGCTTTTTGGCAATACCTTGCAGTCCAGCCCCTCCGCCGTGCCCGTGCTGGTCATGGCGGCAGATTTTCTGGAGAGTGGCAAGCAGCAGATCGTCCTCGCTGGCGATGCCACCTCGCCCGAATTCCAAGCCCTCGCAGCCGTGGTGCATCGGCGCCTGCTGCCCAAGGCCGTGCTGCTCCATGCCGATGGCGACGAGGCACAGGCCTGGCTGGGTAAACAGAACGAGGCCCTGGCCGCGATGAAACCCGTGCAGGGAAAAGCCGCTGCCTACGTGTGCCAAAACTACGCCTGCCAGGCTCCCGTGATGACGAAGGAGGCGCTGGAAAAGCTTTTGGCCTAACGCCTGGCACTTGATCCTTAGTTCTTGAACCAAACGTGACTGATCTCGTTCGACTCGGAGCGGCGGTGGTTGGATTTCCAGGCGCTGCCCTGGTAGTCGCCCTTCTTTGGTATTTTAGAGGCAACCTCTCTGGATCAAAGTCCTATTCAGGACCTATTTTAATCGGCGTGGGTGTGGTTTCGACCTATTTGCTCTGCCTGGGATTAGTGTTTCTGAATCCATCATGGGAGGATAATGGAGCTGAAGAACAGATCCGTTTCCCAGATCATTTTTTGTGGGCTTGGGTTATTTCCATGCTCGCTCAGTTCATCATGATTTCAGCCGTTCTGTTCGTTTATTCGCTCTCGTGCAAAGGTTTTGCTTTGTTCGAAAGGGGTAATTGCAACGGTGATGAAAACTTCTGGTGTATTGGCCTTAGAAACGGAAATAATGGTCGTCAGAATTTAGTGCTCCGAAGTTCATCATGCTCCGTTTCCTCCTCAGCCGCCTTTTGCAGGGCCTTGCCGTCATCCTTGGGGTGCTGGTGATCACCTTTGCTTTGCTGAAGATGGCCCCCGGCTCGCCTTTGCAGAGTGAACGAAACATCCCGGATCACATTCGTGCAAAGCAGGTCATCGCTCTCGGGCTGGACCAGCCCGTCTACGTGCAGTTGTGGCGGCACCTCGTCAGCTTTGCCACATTTGATTTTCCGGCTTCCACGAAGAATCCAGGGCGTGGGGTGGATGAGATCATCGTGCAGGCCTTTCCGGTCTCGGCCACCGTTGCCCTGGCAGCGCTCACCATCGCCATCGGCATTGGCATCCCCATGGGGGCCCTGGCGGCGGTGCGTGCGAATACTTTTGATGATCGCGCCTGCATGCTCATGGCCACCCTGGGCATCTGCACACCCAGCATGGTCCTGGGGCCCCTGGTGGCTCTGGTACTGGGGTTAAAACTCCGTTGGTTCAATGCGGCTGGTTGGTATGATTGGGACGACTGGGTCTTGCCATCCTTGACGTTAGGTATCATTTACAGCGCCTACATTGCCCGCCTCACGCGCGGCGGTTTGCGAGAAACCTTGGCGCAGGATTTCATCCGCACGGCTCGGGCCAAAGGGGCTTCTGAACTGGCCATCGTTTTCCGTCACTCGTTCAAGCTCGCCTGCCTACCCGTGCTGAATTATCTCGGCCCCACCGCTGCCGGGCTGATGACGGGTTCCATCGTCATCGAAACCGTCTTCCAGCTTCCCGGCCTGGGCCAGCATTTCGTCGGCGCAGCAGTGAATCGGGATTTTGTCCTCGCCATGGCCACCGCTGCCTTTTACGCCGTCCTCATCATCGGCTTCAATCTGCTGGTGGATTTCCTCCAAGCGCTGCTGAACCCCCGCATCGGATTCAAGTCATGAGCGATGTGATTCCCAGCAACGAGGGATTCCAGCCCTCAGCAGACAAAGCGGCCGTGATGCCTCTGCGATCATCGGTTTCGGAATCCCCCGGCCAGCGTGCTTGGCGCCGGTTGACACGTAGCCGCATCACGGTGGCGGCCATGCTCTTCATGGTGGCGCTCGTGGGCATCTGTCTTTTAGGGCCTCTGGTGTCGCCATACTCGCAGAGTGACCAAGATCTGAATCTTAAGGCCGCAGGCCCTTCCGCCGCGCATTGGTTAGGCACCGATCCGCTGGGGCGCGACCTCGCCACTCGTATCTTGAAGGGCGGGCAGATCTCGCTGCTGGTGGGCATTCTTGCCACAGGGGTTGCCTCGGTCATCGGCGTCGGTTATGGCCTCATCGCGGGGCTCACCACGCGCCGTCTGGATGCGCTGATGATGCGGCTTGTGGATGTCCTCTACGCCTTTCCTTTCATCACCTTCGTCATCATCCTCGTGCTCGTGTTTGGTCGGGAACTCTGGCTCATCTTTGTCGCCATCGGGGCCGTGGAATGGCTGACCATGGCGCGTGTGGTGCGTGGGCAAGTACTGGCTTTGAAGAACCTGGAATTCGTCCTCGCCGCCCGGGCCAGTGGCGCAGGTTTCTGGCACATCTTGTTCAAGCACATGCTGCCAAATGTCATGGGGCCCGTCATCATCTATGCCAGCCTCACCGTGCCCGGTGTCATGCTGCTGGAGGCCACGCTGAGCTTCCTCGGTCTGGGCATCCAGCCGCCTGATGCCAGCTGGGGCGTCCTCATCCGCGAAGGTGCCGACAGCATGGAAACCTACCCCTGGCTGCTCATCGGCCCCGGCCTCTTTTTCAGCGCCACCCTGCTCGCCCTGAACATTATCGGCGATGCCCTGCGCGATGCGCTGGATCCGAAGTCCGAAACGGGGGAGTAATTAGGAGTCGGCGATCTCCACGAGGAGGTTTTCGGACGTCTCTTTCCCTACCCCCAGCAGCCGCCATGCCCGCCACATCAGCAGCACGGCGGCGATGCCGATGGTCTGGGCAATGTCGAGTTCAATGGTGGTCATGGCGGTGTCTCCTTGAGGCCTGGATGAGAGGGTCAGGCAACACTTGCCCAGATGAATCAGCTATGGATTAAATAGCTGCAAGCGCAAGCTAGCGTAGCGCTGGAGGCCTATTTTACCTGTCAAGCTCCGCCCCCCGGCCAGGCCGGAGGATGAAGCAGGTGTCAGACGCCACCCTGTTCACTCAGCGCCGCACTGGTTCTTTCCTCCCTCGCTGCAGCTGAAGCGCGCCGCGATATTCGAGCGGCCGGAAGCGAGATAAAGGCGTAGGGCTTGCTCTTTCATGCGGCGAAAGGAAATTGCACAGTCTAAGCCTCTGCTGCGAGCGGCCGGGACACAAACGCAGGCTCCCACGTTGCAAGCGCGGCGTCTTGGGGCTCCTGGGGC
>DMMK01000656.1:7105-7633 GCA_003453085.1 Verrucomicrobiales bacterium | reverse complement strand
GTGCTCCTTGGCACCGCCCGCCCGCACCTCCTCGATGGCCGTTCAGAGTCCGACCGCCTCGCCGCCTTCTACACCAGCGTCGCCGACATGCCCCATCTGCTCTCCCAGCAGCAGGGCGATGTGGAGGCCATTTCTAAGGCCCTCCTCGCCCGCTCCTCCATGCTCTTTGCCCATCGGGGCCGGGTCCAGCCCCTCGTCTTTTACAACCTCGTCCCCGGCTATACGGAGACTTCCCAGACCATCGGCGTGGTGCGGGATGCAGCCCCGGTTTCAGATCAGCCTGCCCCCGACGTACCGGGCGAATCCTGCGACATGCTCTCCGCCTTTCTGGCCACGCTCCGCACAGATCAGGTTCACACCCTCATCCTGGCCATTCCCATGACCCAGCCCTACACCCTCCCGGCCTGTGTTCAGGCCAGTGCCAGGGCAGCCCAGGTGCCCATCCTGGTCGCGGGGGAAACCATGCACCAGACCCCGGCCTATTTCCCCGATGACTACCACCTCGGCCCCGATGGAGCCGTGGAATAT
>DMMK01000656.1:0-6846 GCA_003453085.1 Verrucomicrobiales bacterium | reverse complement strand
TACTCCAGAGCTTTAGCTCGGCCAAATCCCACTTCAGATACGGCTCGGCATTTATCGCGAAAAGTCGAGTAGGAGAATGCTGTGCGGGAGACAAATCCCGCTTCAGATTCAGCTCGGCATTTCACCCGCTGGTAACGGCTTTCCCCCTGCCGCAGAGCGGCAACCGTATCGTAGCCCGGCCTTTCAAGGCCGGGAAAACCCGCACCTCTCAAGCGCGCCGCATGGCGTCGCAGAGCGACGCACGAACCCCTCGCCACCCCAGTTCAGACCGCCTGCCGCGCCTTCAGAAAAGGGATCAGCTCATCCACCCCAAAGTCAGCCAGCACTTCGCCGTCCCAGTCCATCGTCGGGGCCTTGCTCTGCCCGGAGAGATCCACCATCTCCTTCATTGCGGCCGCGTTGCCAGACACCACCACCTTTTGGTACGGCAGCTTTTTTTCGTCCATATAGTCCAGGACTTCATCGCACCAGGGGCAGCCAGTTTTAACGTAGAGAATCGGGGTCATGAGAAAAGGATCAGTTAAGACGTAGTTTCGTCAGTAGCATACGTGTGCCACTCCTTCCACGATCCTTTTATGACCGACCTCACCGCCTCTCCCGCCACCGATCCCCTCGGCCTCTACCGTTACCGCGATGGCCTCTACGCGGTGGATCTCATCACGGCGGCCCTACAGATGGATTTCTTCACCTGGCTGGCTTCCCAGCCTTCCACCCTGGAGCAGATATGCACTCATCATGGCTTCAGCCCCCGGCCTGTGGATGTGATGATGACCCTCTTCGCCACCCATGGCTGGGTCACGCAGAAAGACGGCGTCTTCCACCTTTCCGCCACCGGGCATGAGCACCTGCATTCCGGGTCCGAGTGGTTCCTCGGCCCCTATTACGCCTCCCTGCATGATCGCCCCATCGCCCGCGACTACCTCGAAGTCCTGCGCACCGGCAAGCCTGCCGGGTGGTCAGGCGACAAGGCTGCTTTCGACTGGCACAAGGCCATGGAGCAGGAGGACTTCGCCCGCAGCTTCACCGCCGCCATGGACTGCCGGGGCCGTTATCTGGCCCAGTCCCTCGCAAAGAATCTGGACCTCACTGGCCGCGCCAAGCTGCTCGATATCGGCGCTGGTTCCGGCATCTACGCCTGCTCCATCGCTGCCCAGCACACCCACCTTCAGGCGACCGTTTTTGATCAGGCTCCGGTGGACCGCATCGCTGGCAAACTCATCGTTGAGCGCGGCTGTGCAGATCGGGTCTCCGTCACCACCGGCAACATGTTCGAGGGCCTGCCTCAGGACTGCGATGTGCATCTCTACTCCAATGTCCTTCACGATTGGGATGTGAAGGAGGTGCGCCAGTTGCTGGCCATCTCCCACGCCGCCCTGCCTCCAGGTGGCCTCATCATCATTCACGATGCCTTCATCAATGCCGACAAAACCGGCCCTCAGCACGTGGCGGAATACTCCTGCCTGCTCATGCACTCCACCCAGGGCAAATGCTACAGCACCGGCGAGTATGCAGAACTGCTGACCGAGGCCGGTTTCACTCCTGGCGATTACCAAGACACCGTGGTGGGCCGTGGGTTTATGGTGGCGGTGAATTGCGATTAGTCACCCTACGGGATCAGATGAGAGGCATACCTCCCAAACAAAGAAGGCCGCAGCGGATGCTGCGGCCCTCTCCACATTAATCGAAACTATCGGCTAGTGAATTTTGACAGGAGTCGAATTTTCGACATACCAAGCCACACCTGGAACGAAGCCTCTGACGGTTCTGCCTTTGATTGTGCCAAATCCTGGAACAACCGTGGTGGGAAAGGTGATGCTGGTCGGTAGGAGTTGTACATACATGGCACCTAAGCCAGCAACCTGACCACTCACGGGATCTAGATACACGACGACCGTCAGTGTATTTTTGATTTTCGTCGAACTAGCATCTGAGAAAACAAGCGCCACATTGAATTTGCGCTGGTCGCCTACCAATGGGATTTTACGACCATTAAACGTCAGTGAAGACAAATCAGGGGCAATCGAAAAGGTGATGGAGGCACCTTCTCCCGGGATTCCCTTCATCGGAGGGGTAGCGCCGATGGAAAAGCCGTCTACACCACCAGTAAGCTGGGAGAAATCCAACGGTTTGATCTCAGTGACCAAAGTTGTGGTGTAGGTTCCAGCAGTGCCGGGGCGGACTCCCTCAAGGTCAGGTGCACCTGTGAAAAGTTCTTCCAAATCACCTCCCAGAGCAGTCGTGCCAGCTTTGGTGGTGGAAGTTTTGGCATTAACCGGAGGAATGAGGAAATATCCCTGAGCGAGCGGTGCTTCATTATTGTCAGAGTTGAAGAGAACACCTTCGAAAGTGATGACGCGTTTAATGAATTTCAGCGGCGTTGCCACGGGGGGATTGTTCGGATCCGCATTGTCGAGGACCGAATCATCAATCAATGCATTGGAACCGCTGAGTTCAGTCACGGTCAGGGTGCCTTTATAGACGCCCGTTTTAGGATCAACTTTAGCCGACCAGTATTTAGCCCATTCTTTGGCGTCCACAGGAGCGAAGACGTCTCCAAAAACGGGGACTAAAGCGTTTTTAGCATCAATCGTAAGCTTCTTTGGAAGCATTCCGGGATAGTCACTGTGAAAGTTCAGGCCTGCTCCCAAAATATCAAAATCAAACTGAAGGTCTTGCGTTCCTAAAACTTGAGCCAAGGTTTCGCCCTTGCCGGGGATTGTCCATTGTTCCATGGAAACGGCCAGATCGAGGTCAAAACCTTCACGATAGCTTTTATCCGTGGTCTTTGGAAGCAGAGATGACTTAGTCCACTTAAAGTCCGCAGGAGTTGCGCTGGGAATCATGTGAAAACCACTGCCGCCTTCACCAATCTCAGTCAGTTGGATCTTGCCTGCCAGCATGCTGTTAGCCCGCTTGTAGGGATTTAAGAAAGCTACGTAGCGTTGATCTGGACCCGCAGGGAGTGTGGTTGTGAAAGCTGTTCCGTCAGCTGTTTTGCCGACCAGTTTGAGTACACCTTTGGCATCGATGCTGGTGACTGCATAACCTGAACCCGACGGTTCGCCTTCACCTGGGGATACTGGAACAAACGCCGTTGTGTAAATCCCCGCTGCTGCATAAGGCAGCGCCCCTTTGGCGAAGGTGATCTGCTTGAAGCCATTGTCGGTGCTGCCAAAAGTCGTCTCGTCCTGATTCAGCACAACTTCCAGCGTGTCGTTTTCAGTAAAGTCCTGGAGGCGCAGGGTGAGTGACCAGGCTGGAACATTTTTGCCGCGTGAGATGGTGATGACCGGGGCCGAGGCCGTGCCGAGGGGGAAATCTTCCAGCAGGGTGTTGGCAGCAGTGTAGTCCAGCGTGGCCTTAAACGGGTAGGTCTTGTTTTCTGCCGTCGTCAGTTTGCCGGTCACAGCGCCTTTGGTGGTGACCGCCAGGGTCACTAAACCAGAAGGGGAGCCAGCATCCAGATCTTGGCTGTAAAGCAGGGCTTGATAGCTGCCAGCCAGATCGGCTGGAATGGGGACGGCAAGGGCAGGGGCACTGCTCAGCAGTGCCAGGATCAGGCTGTTTCGGAGGACTTTCATGGGTGGAGTGAGCGGGGAGCGAAGACCGTAACTAATGTAAACAAGGGTGAGGATTTCGCTGACTTCCAACGGCTTGTTGTGCCGTTTAGGTCAGGTGATCACAGCTTTTATACGCGATTAGTTAGCCGAGGTGTCAGATAAAAGGAAGCTTTTTGTCTTTTTCGCAAAGACAGTGCCTGCACGTCCGTCTCATAGGGGCTTATGAAAAAAGTTTTGCTCGCTACCGCCCTCTTCCTCTCTGTCAGCCTTGCCCAGGCCGAAACCACCGTCACCCTTGAAGGGGTCCACAACTGCTGCAAAGGCTGCACCAACGGCATCGTCAAAGCAGCCTCCGGCCTGAAGGACGTCACCGTGACCGCCGAGGGCGAAACCGTGACCATCGTCTCCAAGTCCAAATCCAATGCCAAGAAGGCCGTCGAAGCCATCATGGAGGCTGGTTACTACGGGAAGTCTTCAGAGGCTGAAACCACCGCTTCCTCCTCCCTGCCGAAAACCGAGAAAAAGCTCACCGCCACCACCGTCACAGGGGCCCACCTCTGCTGCCAGAAATGCGTCAACGCCATGACCGAAGCGGTGAAATCCGTTCCGGGCGTGACCGAATACAACATCGTCAACAAGGAGAAGACCTTCACCGTCAAAGGTGAGTTCTCAGAGTCCGACCTCGTCGCCTCCATGAACAAGGCCGGTTTCCACGGCACCGTGGCCAAGTAAGCTGCTCTGTTTAAATAACAGGTCCATGCCTCAGTCGGAGCCAGCCCCTTCTTTCAAGCCAATCAAAAGCCCTGAAGGGGCGCCGTAATCCAGCCCAGGGCGCGAGCCCTGGGTATCGAAATAATCCCCACTCCCGCCAGCGGCGCGCTCTGAAGGAGCGCGGGAGCAGGTCGTGTGTCCCCCAGATCCTCGAGCCTCTCCCTCGACCTTTCAGGCTGCCGCGCTTTTTCTTCGATCCGCCTATCCTCTACCCAGGGCTTTCGCCTGCCCGTGGGATTCCCCGGCAACAAAATTCCCGACTTAGCCCCCCGGGCCTCCTCTCGGCTTGCACCCCAGGTTCCCATGACGGACATTGGTCGGTGTTTCTGCCGTCTTCCGTCTCGGGCTTTGGGTTGGCCATTCCACAGGGCTCCCCAGGATTCCCCACGCGTCCCCGGATTTTCCCCGCATGGGGAACTGCATCCCCATTAAATCCCCATCGCAATGCGTTGAACAACAACGTTTTGGAGCTTAAAATCCCCAAATGGGGATTTTTTGCATTTGTCCCCATGTCTCGGGTTTACCGATGCGCCCCCTTGCATCCCTCTCTTGCCCTGCGCGTCCCCTTGGTCTAGGCTCCGCGCCCTTTTCCCGAATCCATGAGCGCCGAGCCTGCCCCTGCTAAGAACTACAAAGACACCGTCCTGCTGCCGAAGACCGACTTCCCAATGAAGGCGGATCTCGTCGCCCGGGAGCCGCAGCGCCTGGCCAAGTGGCAGGAAGGCATGCTCTACCAGCGCATCCAGGCCCAGAGCAAGGGCAAACCCACCTTCATCCTGCATGACGGCCCTCCCTTCGCCAATGGCGACGTGCACATGGGCACCGCCCTGAACAAGATCCTCAAGGACCTCATCGTGAAGTCCAAGACCATGGCAGGTTTCCATGCCCCCTTCGTTCCTGGCTGGGACTGCCACGGTCTGCCCATCGAGTTCAAGGTCGTCAAACAGGCCGCTGGCCTGACCCCGGTGGAAGTACGCCAGCGTTCCGAGGCCGAAGCCCGAAAGTACATCGACATCCAGCGCAACAGCTTCAAGCGCCTGGGCGTCTTTGGCGACTGGGAGAACCCCTACCTCACCCTCGATCCCGTTTACGAATCCGGCATCCTGCGCACCTTTGGTAAGGCCGTGGAGCAAAACCTCGTCTATCGCATGAAGCGCCCCGTCCTCTGGAGCTACGGTGCCCAGACCGCGCTCGCAGAGGCTGAGGTGGAGTACAAGGAGAAAGTCAGCCCGGCGATCTTTGTGAAGTTTGCCCTGCCCTGCGGTTCGGCCCTGGTCATCTGGACCACCACCCCTTGGACCCTCCCGGCCAACCTCGCCATCGCGCTTCATCCGGAGTTCGAATACACCGCCGGCACGTTTGTTCATGAGAGCGGTCGCAGCGAGAATCTCACCATTGCCACCTCCCGTGTCGAAGCCTTCACCGCCAGCACCGGTTTCAAGCTGGATGCCGCCCAGCCGGTCTTCAAGGCCAAGGGCAAGGAGCTGGCCGGAAGCGAGGCCCAACATCCTTTCCTGCCCCGCACGTCGAAGGTCATCAACACCCTTTTCGTGACAGATGACACTGGTACCGGTGCTGTTCACATCGCCCCCGGCCATGGCGCGGACGATTATCAGGCCGGCCGCGAGCATGGCCTGGACATCCTTTCCCCCGTGGATGGCGATGGCAAATACACCGCCGAGGTCGGCCTGCCCGAATTCGTCGGCAAGCACGTCTTCCAGAGCAATGAAGGCATCATCGCCATCCTGGAAGAGAAAGGCGCGCTGCTGGGTAACGAGAAGTATGTCCACCAGTACCCGCACTGCTGGCGCTCCAAGACGCCGATCATCTTCCGTGCTGTCGAGCAGTTCTTCATCAAGATCGATGACATCCGCGCTCGCGCCCTGACGGAGATTGACAAGGTCGCCTGGTTGCCTGCCTGGGGCCGCAACCGCATCTACGGAACCGTGGAAAGCCGCCCGGACTGGTGCATCAGCCGCCAGCGTACCTGGGGCGTGCCGCTGCCTGTGTTTTATCAGGCCGATGGCACCATCATCATGGACACCGCCATCATCGGCAAGGTGGCCGACATCGTGGCCAAACAAGGCACCAACCTTTGGTTTGAAAAAGATGACGCTTGGTGGGCGGAGGCCGTCGGCCTGCCTGCGGATACGAAGCGTGGCAATGACACCCTGGACGTCTGGATTGATTCCGGCTGCAGCCACGTCTCCGTGCTGGACCAGCACCCGGAGCTCCACGCTCCTGCCGACATGTACATTGAGGCGACCGACCAGCATCGCGGCTGGTTCCAGAGCAGCCTCATGATGAGCATCGTCGCCCGCAATGCCGCTCCTTATAAGAGTGTCATCACTCACGGTTTCGTGGTGGACACCAGCGGCAAGAAGATCAGCAAGAGCGATCAGGGCGCTGCGGGCAAGAGCGCCAAGCCGATGACGGCCGACCACTACTACAACACCTACGGCGCCGACATGGTGCGCCTCTGGGTGGCCAGCGTGGACTACCAGAACGAAGTGCC
>DMMK01000085.1:1900-2827 GCA_003453085.1 Verrucomicrobiales bacterium | reverse complement strand
TTTTACTCTGCCCCTTCCGCCGTTGTTTCATCCACGCAGGATTCCACGCCGCCTTCGCTGGAGCTGCTAACGCCTGCCATCCGCCACATCTCCGGGACCACGGTTGAAATCGCGGGTCTGGCTTCAGATGCGGGCAGTGGCCTGGCCTCCGTCACTGTCAATGGCCAGCCTTTATTGAGCATCCATGGTTATGCCGCCTGGCAGCAGTCCCTCACGGGCCTGCAGGATGGGGCTCACACCTTCACCATCACCGCGACGGACCGCGCCAGCCCGCCGAACAGCACCACCGTCATCAGCCGCATCCACCGCATCGCGGATCCGGCGGGGGATCACAATGGCAATGGCATCGCGGATCTGCTGGATCACGCCCTGGGCATCCCGCCTGCCGTCAGCCAAGGGCCCGCCATGCTGCCCCATGCCTTTCGGCGAAAAAGCCCCGTCACGGGGGAGGCGTCCCTGCTGCTCACCTACCGCCGCCACATCGAACGCAGCGGCCTGCACTACGTCGTGGAGACGAGTGAAAACCTCACCGCGTGGGATGCCTCCGGCCAGGATGTGGTTGAGGAATCCTTGACGCCCAATGACGACGGCCTCACCGAGACCGTGCAGGTCCGGGTGATGCCTGAACTCGGCCTGCAGAGGGCCAAGTTCGTGCGTGTGCAGGTGGGGGTGGACTGACCTCAGAGGCTATCTGAAAGAAGATTCTCGGTCCCGTTTGATTCAGAGCCTAGGGGTCATGGTGAGTCTGAACCCAGGGGTGTTCCGTCTTCCGGAGATGGCAGCCAAAACCTATTCAAGGTGACGATGCCTTTTCAACCAGCCTCTCAGTGGCGCAGCCGCCTAACCGATCAAGCGTCTTGAAGAGCCCTCGAGGCGTGAGTTCGCCACCTTCATTGAAGAGAGTGGCGGCTCCGCCGCATCTTGTTT
>DMMK01000085.1:0-1884 GCA_003453085.1 Verrucomicrobiales bacterium | reverse complement strand
GGCGAGGGCGGGAATTGAACCGCGCCTACCGGTTTTGCAGACCCGTGCATTACACCTTTGCTAGCTCGCCGTTCTTGAATTGAGAGCCGGGGATGGTAGCCGAAGCGGAGAGGCTGCGCAGCCGCGAAGCGAATCTCCGCGCTCCCTCTCAAGGCCGGTTCACCCTTAGGGTGAGTGGCCCAAGCCAACCGTTTGCCCACCCTCGGCCCATCCAGCCGACATCCCGAGGCCGCCGACACCTTTTTCATTCCCGTTTTTATACTGGGAGGTGGCTCGCCCAACCCGGGCTAGGAACGATTTGCGTTCGAGGGCTGCGGGTGTTTTCTACTGGGATGAACCCCCCAGCCTCCCCCAGCCCGATTGTAACCACTGGCAACGAAGTCGCCGGGGCCACCATCACGGCCTATCTGGGGGTGGTGAGGGGGCTGGTGGTGCGTGCGCCCAATCTGGGGGCCGCCATTCTGGCAGGCTGGGAAACCATGCTGGGAGGCCGCATTTCCCAATATGAAGAGGTGTGCGAAGACACCCGCCGACAGGCCTACGAACTGATGATCGAACATGCCTGCGAACTGGGGGCCGATGCAGTCATCGGCATGCGCTACGACGGCACCCCCTTTGCACGCAATGCTACGGAAGTGCTGGCCTATGGGACCGCCGTCAAACTGCACTTTTCCTCCCGTTCTACGCCGGATACGAGCCCCCTGCCCCGCGAGTGAGCGAATGCAGCCCCGTCCCTGCCTGTGAGGAAGCTGCATCATCCGCGAAACGAATCTACGCGCTCCTCTCGGGCGACGGCGGCCTTTACCCCGCGATCACGGCTGCGCGTGCGTTCTCTTCGGCGCCTGTCTTCTCCAGGTAGTAGTCGTAACCGCCGCTGAAAGGCGTGACCACCCCGGCATTGATGTGCAGCACCTTGGTCGCGAGACTGCGGATGAAGTGCACGTCATGCGAAATGAAGACGAGCGTGCCTTCGAACTTTTGCAGCGCCAGGATCAGGCCCTCGATGGCCCAGATGTCCAAGTGCGTCGTCGGCTCATCCATCAAAAGTAGGTTAGGCGGATCCACCAGGAACTTCACCAGGTTCAGGCGGCTTTTTTCGCCACCGCTGAGGACTTTGCACTTCTTGTAAACGTCTTCGCGCTTGAACAGGAAGCTGCCCAGGATGCTGCGGGCATCGTCTTCACGCAGCTCAGGGGCGCAGCGTTTCAGCTCTTCCAGGATGGTGCATTCCGGGTCCAGCGTATCGGCGCGGTGCTGGGAGAAGTAGCCCATCTTGATGTTCGTGCCAAAGCGGCGCTCGCCCTTCTGGAAGGGGACCTCGCCGGCCATGATCTTGATGAGGGTGGACTTGCCTGCGCCGTTGGGGCCCACCAGCACGGTGCGCTCGCCCTTTTCCACTTCCAGGTCCAGGCCCTGATAGATCTTCTTTTCGCCGTAGGCCTGATGGATGTCCGTCAGGGCCACCACACGCTGGCCGCCACGCGGAGGCTGCGGGAAGTTGAAACGGAAGGCCTTCCGCAGGGGCCGTGGCCGGTCCAGCTTGTCCATCTTTTCCAGTTGGCGTTCGCGGCTCTGGGCCTGCGCGGCCTTGGAGGTCACGGAGCGGAACCGGTCAATGAATTCCTGGATCGCCTCGATCTCCTTCTGCTGGTTTTTCCAGGACTGGTAGGCGCGCTCCCAGTTGGCTTCCTTCTGCTTCAGGTACTCGCTGTAGTTGCCCTGGTACTGCACCAGCTTGCTCTCTTCGATTTCGTAAACGGTCTCGATCAGCTCGTCCATGAAGTCGCGGTCATGGGAGATCAGCAAGATCGCGCCCGGATAGTTCTTCAGGTAATTCTTAAACCACATCAGGGACAGCAGGTCCAGGTGGTTGGTCGGCTCATC
>DMMK01000280.1 GCA_003453085.1 Verrucomicrobiales bacterium | reverse complement strand
ATTTAAAAGAAGGCGGTGGGCAGGGCAATCACCGCACCTTCATCGCCCGTATTGGCGAGCAAGATGTGTTTGTCCGAATCGAAGATGGGCCGGAGCAGGATGACTACATCGAAACCGAATCCCGGGTGCAAGAAGCCGTGCTGGCCAAAGGCGTTCGCACACCGAAGATTCTGGGTGTCGATGCTAGCCGTGATGAGGTGCCTTTTGCCTGGCAGCTCATGGAGGTGGTGCCTTATCCAGACCTCAACCATTGGCATAAACGGGGAGAGCTGGACCTGCCCCGCATGGCTCATGAAATCGGCGCTGCCGTGGCCCGCTGGCAGGATGTTCCGGTGGACGGTTTCGGTCCCTTTCAATCAGGAGGTCAAGGTTTAACAGGCTTTCATGCCAGCTATGCCGATTACTTTCAGCTGCACCTCGACCGCCATCTGGATTTCCTCACCCAGCACCAGTTTCTCACCCAGACCGAGACCGATGAAATCCGCCAGGAAATCAAGATCCATGACCCACTGCTGAAGCTGAAGTGCGGTTGCCTCGTCCACAAGGATCTTGCTCTTTGGAACATCCTCGGAAAGAAGGATGAAATCGTTTCCTTCATTGATTGGGACGACTCCATTTCAGGCGATCCCATGGATGACCTGTCTTTGCTCGGCTGCTTCTATGACGGCCCCGTGATCGCGCAAGCTCTGGCCGGTTATGAACGACTCAAACCGCTCCCCCAAGAGTCTCGTCGGCGCTTCTGGCTGCATCTCCTGCGCAACATGATCGTGAAGGCCGTCATTCGTGTGGGCGCAGGTTACTTTGACCGTAACGACGGCTTTTTCCTCATCGGTTCCGGCAGCACGGGTGCAGACCTTCGCCGCCTCACTCAGGCTCGGCTTCAAGCTGCGCTTCAGGGGCTGCGAAACGACGCAGCTCTAGCCACACTTTAACAGATTCCCTTTCCTTTTTATGAATCTTTCTTCGTCTTCACATATCGGCACTTGGCTTTCCATTGGTTCCCCAGTCATTGCAGAGTTGGCCGCTGCCTGCGGTTTTGACTGGGTCTTGCTAGACCTGGAGCATGGCTGCGAATCTGAAGCTGCCATTCCTAACCAACTCCGTGCTCTGCGCGGCAGCTCCACCCAGGGCATCGTGCGTGTGGGGACCCCGCATCCGGACCTCATCGCCCGCGTTCTCGACTGGGGGGCCCACGGCATCATGGTTCCCCATGTTAACACCCCCGCAGAGGCCGAAGCCATCGTGAAAGCAGCGCACTATGCCCCACGCGGTCACCGAGGTTTTTCACGCACCGTCCGCACTTACGACTATGGTTTGAATCCGCCGGGAGATGAACCACCCCACCCCATCATCCTCGCGCAGATCGAGACCCTGCAAGGAGTCGAACAGGCGGCTGCCATCGCTGCCGTGGACGGCATTGACGCCTTATTTGTTGGGCCAGCCGACCTTGGGCATGACATGAAAGTGCGCCAGAGCAAGATCCCCTACGATAACTGCCTCCACAGCGTGGCTCATGCAGCCAAGCAGGCAGGCAAAGCCAGCGGCATCCTCATTCGCCATGCTCAGGACCTCGATAAAATGTGCACCATCGGCTTCACCTGGTTGGCCATTGATTCCGATCTGTCCCTCCTGCGAGCAGGATTCCTAGGCCATGTGCAAGCCGCGAAATCCTAATTAATGATCCATCAACCACACTCTTCCTCCTCACTCATGAAGCTCTGCCTAGCCCTCCTGTCCTGGCTCTCGTTATCAGCTCTGGCTCAAAACGATGCCCCCCTGCCCCAATCCATCTTGGATTTGCCGTTGAAACCTGCAGTCATCAATACCGATCCCGGCCCCGAATATTCCGAAGAACAACGCGATTACGCCATGGTCATCGGCATGGATCGCACGCCCAAAGGCCGCATCTGGGCCGCCTGGGTCGCAGGGGGAGATAGCCCGCGTGCCTATTTCGTCGCCGCGAGCAGTGACAACGAAGGCAAGACTTGGTCCAAACCGCGCCTCGTCATTGATGTTCCAGATGCCCCCACAGGCCTGGAAGTGAGTGTACTGGTGGGCAATTTTTGGACGGATCCCACAGGCCGTCTGTGGCTTTTTTATGATCAGTCCCTTTCCATGTTCGATGGCCGTGCCGGGCTCTGGGCCATCACCTGTGACAATCCAGATGATGACAAACCCGTGTGGTCTGAACCGCGCCGCATCTGGCATGGCATGACGCTGAACAAACCTACCGTGCTCAGCAATGGCGAGTGGCTGCTGCCCATTTCACTTTGGACTCGCGACCGTATCGGCGTGCCAGAACTTCGCGAAAAAGGCTATGCCGATCTCGATGAAGTGCGCATGGCAAACCTGTTTGTTTCGACGGACAAAGGTGCCACCTGGACGCGACGCGGAGGCGTCATGGTACCAGAAACGGACTTCGATGAGCACATGGTGGTCGAGCTTAAAGATGGTCGTCTGTGGCTACTGGCTCGCACCAAACAAGGCATCTCTGAAAGCTTCTCTAGCGATAAGGGCCGCACCTGGAGTGAGGCCAAACCTTCCGTGATTCAAAATGTCAGCGCCCGCTTTTTCATTCGTCGTCTTGCTTCCGGGAATCTAGTCCTTGTCAAAAATGGCCCGCTGGACAAGCGCATCAAAGGCCGCAGCCACATGACGGCTTTTATCTCCGAAGATGACGGCAAGACCTGGAAGGGCGGTCTGATTCTCGATGAGCGAAATGGCGTGTCTTATCCCGATGGTTTTCAATCTCCCGATGGCACGATCAACATCATCCATGATCGTGAGCGCGCCAAGGAACGTGAAATCATCATGCACCGAGTCACTGAGGCCGATATCTTGGCAGGCAAATTGGTAACACCCAATTCACAGACCAAGATGCTGGTCAGTAAGGCACGTGGGGCTGAGATCGGCGAGCGGCTTTACAATGGCATCCAGCTTCCTGGCGAGTGGCCACCGCGTGATCTTGACGCGAAAAGCTACGAGCCCATGCCCGTGCCTTACTTGAAAGCCAAACCCAAGATCATCCCGATTGATAAGGGCAGGCAGCTCTTTGTGGACGATTTCCTCATCGAAAGCACCGACCTCAAGCGCACCTTTCACCGGGCACGCAAACACGAAAAGAATCCCGTCTTTAAACCCGAGACGAAATATGAGCTGGAGCCCTTGAAGATCGAAGGTGACGAGCAGGCGGTCTGCTACCTAGGCCACGGAGGTGTATTTTTTGATCCGAAAGAAGATCTCTACAAGATGTTCTACACCGCCGGCTGGCGCGGTGGGCTGGCCCTCGCCACAAGCAAGGACTTGCTCAACTGGAAGCGGCCAAACATGGGCACCATCGGTGGCAATCTCCTGCTGCCTCCAGGGCCCGAATGGGCAGGCGGCGATAACAGCGTGTGGCTGGACGTGAATGCCAAGGACCCCATGCAGCGCGTGAAGATGATGACCGACCGCCGACCGCTGCCCGTGAGCCATACTCTGCAAACGTCTCCCGATGGCAAGGTCTGGTCTCAAGGTGTGGCCACAGGCAAAGCAGGCGATTACTGTTCCTTCTTTTACAATCCCTTCCGCAAAGTCTGGTGCTACAGCATCAAGCAGGGCGGCGAACATGGGCGCAACCGTTGGTACTCAGAAAGCACGGACTTCATCAAAGGGGCCGACTGGAGCAAATCCGTCTTTTGGAGCAATGCGGATAAGCTAGATGCACCCGATCCGAAAATCGGCGATCCGGCCCAGCTCTACAGCCTCAATGCCACCGCCTATGAAAGCTTGATGCTGGGTGAGTTCTACATCCATCTTGGTCCGGATAACAAACTGTGTGATGAGGGTAAATTTCCCAAAATCATGGAAATCAAACTTGGTTTCAGCCGCGATGGTTTCCACTGGGACCGCCCTGACCGCCAGCCCTTCATCGCGGCCACCCGTAAAGAAGGTGATTGGGATCGTGCCTACATCCATGGCACCACGGGGGTCTGCATTGTCAAAGAAGACGAGATTTGGTTCCCCTACACGGGTTACTCAGGCATCGCCCCGAATGGCAAACGCGGCATGTACACAGGTGCGGCCGTCGGCATGGCCGTGCTGCGTCGCGATGGCTTCGCCTCCATGGATGCCGATGAAAAGGAAGGCAGCCTCACCACCGAAACAGTCGCCTTCAATGGCCGTCATTTGCGGGTCAATGCGACGACAGCTAAGGGTGAATTGAGAGTCGAGATCCTGGATAAAAAAGGCGACGTCATCGCCCCCTACACCAAAGAAAACTGTGTCCCATTGAAAGCGGATGCAACCCAACAGACCGTTGCCTGGAAAGGGGCCGACTCCCTGGATGCCGTGCGTGGTAAGCCGCTGAAGTTCCGTTTCCACCTCAAGCAAGGTAGTCTGTATTCTTTCTGGACCAGCCAGACGCCGTAACTCTCAAAGCCCTCGATACCTAAAAATCAAAGAGGAGCGTGTCACCACGCTCCTCTTTTTATTTTCAGTCGCTTATACCGAACTCACTTTTTGACCTTCTTCGGAGGAGGAGCCAGAAAGGCCTTGGTCCCCACTTCAGCACGGATTTCCGTATTGCGCCGGATGATCACGCTCAGTGTCTGCTGCTCGACTAGGCGCACCATTTCACGGGGCAGATAAGCCTGATACCAGAAGCGATCTCCATCCCGCAACCGAGTGAACTGATCCG
>DMMK01000429.1 GCA_003453085.1 Verrucomicrobiales bacterium | reverse complement strand
ACGCTGGCTCCGGGAGCCAGCTCAACCGGCGGCAGGCTGACAGCGGACTCGATGGCGTAATCACTCTTCGCAGAATCATAGGCCGCATATTTGTCTCCGCCGTGATCCACCAAGAAACGGGTGGCCCAGATTTTGCCGGGCTTGTGCCCGCCCGGGGTGACGCGGCTGACAATCGTGGCGTAGAAACGACTCATCACACCGGCATACTGCAGATGGCCATAGCTGGCCCGGTGCTCCTTCTTTTCCTGGGAAAACCAACCACCGGCAAAGAAGTTGGAGTCTTCGTGACCTGCATCACCATGGTCATTCCAGAAGAAACTTGGCTTCAGCACCTCATCCGGGCTGATGCTGGCGGCAGCACCCGTGTAGAGGTAGTATTCCTCAGACTTGTGCGGCGCGGTCCCGGTATTGGTGAGCGTGATGGACAGGGCCAGCAGGTGCTCGTCTGACTTTTCGCCCTCGGTCAGTTTGTAGGCTTTGCGGATGGTGATGCCATCGGCAGAGACGCCTTCGAAGGTCACGCCTTTGTCGCTCTTCTCGACGATTTTATAAGGAACAATGTCGATCCCGGTGGCCTCACGACGCAGGGCACCGATGGGCTCCAGCGTCTTACGGCCCACTTCATTCAGGGTGATCTTGTCCCCGGCGGCCAGAACGGCCTTGGCCACACCGGCCCCTTTGCTGCTGAAGTGATAGGTCACACTACCAGAGACGAGCGTGTGCTTCTCCTCAGGAAGATTGGCCGTCGCGGCTGCCACGGCATCCGGTTTGGCGGCAGAAAGCGTGGGGGTGGTGGTGGCAGCGCCATCCGTGGAGGCGGTGGCCACGCCTGGCACTGCAGGCTGGGTCTCCGTGTTTTTTGGCTTGTTGGCCTCTGCCAGAGCCAACTGGGCCGCATAGGCCTGCTGGTTTTTGAAGGAGAACCATTGGTTCACACCGAGGCCAATGACACAGAGGGTAACGACGATCCAGGCTTTGCGATCCATGCTTGTAGAAAAAAGAGATGAGTGAAAAGAGACTAGAAAAGAGAGGACTCAGCGCCCGGCCTCATCGGCAGCGCTTGGCGCAGGGTCTTCCTGCCCGTGCTGACCAGAGCACGGATTGTCCATTTGTCCGTGACCGGAACGACCGCCTTTTGTAACGGCAGGGGGCACGGGGTCATGGCCATGGCCACCCCAGGGATTGCAGCGAATGATCCGCACGGTCCCCAACCTGCTTCCTTTGAAAATGCCGTGTTTTTCCACGGCTTGCAGGAAGTATTCCGAACAGGTCGGCGTGAAGCGGCAGCCCGTGCCTGGGCCGCCGATGAAGTGTAAAACAGGGGAGATGACGCGCTGATAACCACGGATGAGGATGCGGACGAGCCATTTCATGGCGTGGGAAGCGCGGGTTTCAAGAACAGACCCTGGCGTTTGGCCAGGCGAACCCAGTCTTGCTCCAGTTCGGCAAAGGGGGCATCCGCCGCCCGCCAACGGGCAATCGTGACAAATTGCCACCCCGGGGCGATCTCCGCCCGGTGAGCACGAATGATTTCGCGCAGTTGGCGCCGGACGCGATTGCGCACCACCGCCTTTCCCAGTCGTTTGCTGGTGACCAGACCGAACTGAAAATCAGCGACAGAGTCATCACGCAGCAGTGCCAGGACAAAAAAGCGGCCCGCCTGGCTGCGTCCCTTCTCTTTGATCCGCGCGAAATCGCGGGACTCCTTCAGATGAAGGCGGGAGGGAAGACGCATGGGGCGGGCCTGCCTGCACTAGGCGTGCTGCTGCACGTGGCGCTTGTAATGGACCTCGACGCCCACTGGCATGAGGCGCTTGCGTCCACGGGCGCGGCGGCGACGAAGAATGTCGCGGCCATTTTCAGTCTTCATGCGTTTGCGGAAGCCGAACTGGCGTTTCCGGGTGCGCTTGGATGCTTGGTAGGTCCTCTTGGGCATAATCGTGTGGGGTGCTAAAACGTATTTTCCTTTCGCAACGGGCCCGGCGCATCGTCAAAAACAGCCTAGCCCCAGCAACAGGGGGCGCGAGATTACGCATTGTCCCCCCTTTGTCAAATAAGTGCTGAGCCAGTCTTTGCCGTCGGGCAGATCGTGTTTACCGCACTTTGAGCAGTTCCACGTCGAAAATCAGGGCTTCATTGGGGCCAATGTCGCGTCCGGCGCCACGTGGGCCGTAGGCGAGCTTCGATGGCAGATAGAGACGGTACTTGGCACCTTCCTTCATGAGCTGCACACCTTCCGTCCAGCCTGCAATGACGCGGTTCAGAGGGAATTCAATGGGTTCGCCGCGCTTGTAGGAGCTGTCGAAAACTTTGCCGTCAATCAGGGTGCCTTCATAGTGCACCAGCACCGTATCCGTGGCGGAGGGGCTCTTGCCGGCACCTTCGGTGATGACCTTGTACTGAAGGCCGCTGGCGGTCACGACCACGCCCTCTTTTTTGGCGTTGTCTTCGAGAAATTTTTCACCTTTGGCGAGTGCGATGTCGGACATGATGGATGGAATGGAGGGGTGGCTGGGTTAAAAAAGGGACGTGCAGCCTAGCGAGGCCACGCCGGGATGCAACCCCATGAGCATCCCAGATCCCGTGCAAAAGATATTTGGACCGCCCTCTCTTTCATGCGCATTACAGGCCGAATGCTTCCGGCAGGAGCTGGGCCATCGTCCGTGTGACTGGCTGGCCACCCTGTAAAAAAGTAACTTCCGTCAGGCCCGCAGGCAGGGAAAATTCGGCCATCACCTGGCGGCAAGCCCCACAAGGTGGGAATTCATGTCCCAAACAGACCACCGCCAAACGGCGAATTTTCATCCCCGGACCTTCCTGGGCCACGGCTTGGAAAATGGCATTCCGCTCCCCACAGATCGTCAGGCCGCAGCTGGCATTTTCGACATTGCAGCCCAGGTAAATGCCACCGGAGACTGTCTCAAGGGCACAGCCGACCTGGAACTTGGAATACGGCGCATAGGCTTTTTCAGCAGTAGTCTGGGCCTGGGTAAGAAGGTCTGGCATGCCGCCACGATGGCATAAAAAAGCGGAGGCAGGTACTGGGACCTGTCTCCGCCAATAAAAAGAGCTGATTGCGAATGTCTGCGGCTGCTTACAGCGCCTTAAACTTCACTTCTTTCCACTGTACTTTGTAAGGGCCGGTGCCTTTTTTGATGCCATGCACCTGGAAGCCGATGTGACCTTCCGGATCGCCTGGCTGGGTAAAATCAGCGGTCTTCACGCCATTGACGAAGCTCTGGTAGTGGTCGCCCTTCACCACGATGCGGTAGTGGTTCCACTCGGGGCTGGGTTTGCTGCGCTCTTCGCTGGGAAAGCTGCGTTTGCCGTTGCTCTCGCCATGCGGGTCCATGGTGGCACCGTGGATGGGGAAGACATCGCCATGGGTGGTGAACCACTTGGCTTTTTTAGGGTCGGCTTTTTTCATGTAGCCGTGATCCAGGACCTGGACTTCGATGCCGCGAAGGAAGGGCACACCAGGGGCGCTGATGGGAGTACCCCAGACGAAGATGCCGGAGTTCCCTGCCTCGCTGAGGTGCCGCCACTCGGCCTCAAGGATAAAGTTTTCATACTGCTTTTCCGTGCGCAGTGCGCCCGTGGGCAGACCGGTGCAGGCGATAACGCCGTCCTTGATGCTCCAGGTCTCCGGGGCGCAGTTGGCATTCACCCAGCCTTTGAGATCATTGGCATTGAACATGGGGACAAAACCCTGCTCCTCCTGCGGCGGACTGGCAGCGAGGGCCAGAAGGGGCAATGCGGCGAGAGCGAGAATGGAATGGCGGCGCAGAAACATGAGGGGGCATTACGGAAGGTGGGGGCTGCTTCCTTCGCCAAACCTTCTTCGTGAGACAAATCAGGCCGAATCACGAGGATGCTGCTTTGGGGATGGTTTTTCTCCCTCCGTGGATATTCTGGGAAGGCTCCCTTCGTATTAGCAGCCATGGACCCGCTCCTCGACTATCATCTTGCGCAGACACGCCGCCAGTTTTTCGGCCAAGTGGGGTTGCGTGCGGGCAGCATTGCGCTGGCTTCCATGCTGGGGCGGGATTTTGCCTCGGCGGCCCCTGCAGAGGGGATGATCCACCCGCCCATGCCGGGCCTGCCTCACTTTGCGCCCAAGGCGAAGCGGCTGATCTACCTGCACATGAATGGGGCACCCTCGCAGCTGGACCTGTGGGATTACAAACCGGGATTGAAGGATTATTTCGACAAAGATCTGCCCGAGAGCGTGCGCAATGGCCAGCGCATCACCACCATGACCAGTGGCCAGTCTCGGCTGGCCGTTGCCCCCTCCATGTTCAAATTTCAGCAGCATGGCAAAAGCGGCACTTGGGTGAGTGAACTGCTGCCGCACACGGCAAAGATCGTGGATGAAATGGCGCTGGTGAAGACGGTGAATACGACAGCGATCAACCATGATCCCGCCTGTACGTTTGTGATGACGGGCAATGAGGTGCCGGGCAAGGCGAGCATCGGCTCCTGGCTGGCCTATGGCCTGGGTAGCGAGAGCAATGACCTGCCAGCCTTTGTGGTTTTCACACCCAGTTTCCCGCCGGAAAGCGCGGCCCAGGCGCTGTTCACTCGCATGTGGAGCAGTGGCTTTTTGCCCACCAAATATACAGGGGTGGCCCTGCGCGGGCAGGGGGATCCTGTGCTGTTTGTGAAGAATCCGCCGGGGGTGAATCCAGGGGATCGCCGCACGATGCTGAATGCGCTGAATCAGCTCAATGAGATCAATCACGCCCGCGTGGGAGATCCGGAGATCCAGACCCGCATCGCCCAGTATGAGATGGCCTTCAAGATGCAGGCCAGCGTGCCGGA
>DMMK01000428.1 GCA_003453085.1 Verrucomicrobiales bacterium | reverse complement strand
TGGCCGCCTGCCGCATCCCTTCCGCAAAACGGGCAGGCCCCCAATCGGCGATGATTCGCTCACTCTCACAGCCCATCTGCCGCAGGCTCTCTTCAGGCAGCGCCGTCATCCGCCCCATCACTGCCGCCATGCCTTGCACATCCTCAGGATCAAAGGTGAATCCGTTAATCCCCTCCTCCACCAGATCCTCGGCACAGCCGCATCGGTTGGAAACGAGCACTGGCAGACCGCTCGCCATCGCCTCATTGACCACCAGGCCCCACTGCTCCGTCGTACTCGCATGAATGAAGGCCGACGCCCGCGCATAGTAGCCCGGCAGCTCCTCATACTGGAGGAACCCCGGCATGGAAACGGAAGGCTCCAGCCCCAGCTCACGCACATGCCTTTCCACCTCTCCACGCAGTTCACCATCACCTAACAGCACCAGCCGCCAAGGCTTGGCATCACCGCAGGCGTGACGGTAGGCTGCATAGGCCGTCAGCAGACGGCTGATGTTCTTCTTGGGGATAAACCGCGCACTGGCCAAGAAACAAGGCTCTTGAGATGAATCCAAAGACGGTCGCAGACTAGCGCTCTGATCTGCAAACCAGGCATTGTCCACCGCATCATAACCCAGTGAAATCTGGTCTTCCCCCATGCTTAGCAGCTTCAGATAACGGCCATGCAAAGTCCCCCCGGCCAGAGCCGCAGAATGACAACCGATGATCCGCCGCTTCACCCACTCCTTCCAGCCCACACGCACCTCGTCATGAGCACAGCTTTCCGACATCAGAATCGTCGGCACTCCATGGCCTAAGCACCAGTTCAGGGCCACCAGAGCTTCGCGGGAGGCCCACCCAGGAATCGCCACCACCTCAGGCCGGATTTCCTCCAGGGTCTTTTCGAGCGCCCCCTGAAACTCACGCACGGCCTTTGCTCCTTCACATTTTGTGGGGGGCACCGAAACCAGGGGTAGCACGCCCAGCCGGGCAGGCTCCCAGGCGTAGTCCCTGCTGCGCGGATGAAACTCCACCCCGACCACCTCCATTCCCTCCGCTGCCGCACGCAGACGCGCTTGATGATAGGGACCAAAGTGATCAAATAATAAGGCTGCTTTCACGGCAAAAAACGGAGGATTCCCCTCAAAAATCAGACGGGGACTCACACGCCCTGGCTTCCACGCACCGGCCTTTGCATGTATCGGCTGCCTCTTGGGGGCTGAGCCCTTTGTTCAGGTGCCCTCGCATACAGATAGGCCGCGCCCAGGAAGATAAGCTGATAAAAGACACCCGGCAGAAAGTCCACCGTTTGATGGGTGACCGACCGCATCGCCGAGGTACAAATCATGATGTAAAACAACTGCGCAAACAAGGCGTGAGGATACAATGCCGCCGTCCAGATGGAACGAAACAGCATCCCCACCCCGGCAAAGAACAGGCAGCCCAGCCAGCCAAACTGTTCATAGGAATCGGCCATGCCCGTTCGGGTCGAACCTGCCGGGATTTCATAACGCCCCACCAGCTTTCCCACATACATCCTGTCCACCGTCGCACCGATCAACAAGGCATCCTTCGCCTCCTTCCCAATGATCTGTGCAGGAATGAACCGATACACGATCTGATTCCAGTAGCCCGCCCCCAAGCCATACCTTCCTTCCATGCGCGTTGACTCGAGAATGGCTGCGGCGTTTCTCAGTTCAAGAATGGACTCCTGATTGATGAAGTTTTTGAAGTTCTGGACTATGTCGAGTTTGTTGATCCGCCGAACCTCTCCTGTCTGAACAAGACTTCTGTAGGCCCCGGTGGCCGGAATCGCGAGTGTGGCAAATAGCAGGGAACTGAAAATGAGGATGCGGCTAGGGGCCTTTCGTTTGCTAAAGTAAGCCGTCATCGCAATCGAAAGAAAGAAGATCACCGCAGACTCTCGACGTCCGGTATAGACAGAGAGTGCCGGAGAAAGAGAGCTCAGCAGCAGTGCCGCAAAGCGCAGTTTCGTAAACCGCTCACGTATCAATTGCAGGAACACTGCAAACCCAGGAAACGACAGGCCCGAAAAGAACAAATAAATAGTTCCAATGCCTGTCATGCCTCCTCGGCTTCCGAACTGGATCTGCTGCAACGGGATGAAAACAATGGCAGCAATGCCAACAAGGGTGAGGGCCAGTCCCACATGGAACATTCTCGTCGGGTTCGCTGGTTTGGAAATGAACCGTACTATCGTAAAAGAGGGAGTGAGCTTGTAACCCAAAAAGCAGCAGGTGATGCATAGAGTGCAGATCAGCAGAACATCACCGATTGCGCCAATTTTGACTCCTCCGGGAAACTGCATGAGCGAGTAGGCCTGAGGAAGGATGAAGACGGCAAATACCGCCGCCATGAAATAGGGATACTCAAAAATCCTCGCTGGTTTATTGGCCACCAGGACCAAAGGAATGACCACCGCAATGATTAACAGATAAAACAACAAATCTAGCATGATGGATGGCCGGTTAAGATTTCCGAATATTTGTGAACAAGCTTACCAACAACACGATCCCAGGAAAAATGATCGCAAACAGATTCCCTGACCTCCGCGAACTTTGAGGCGGGTTTATCTAACAATGACAAAGCCAGCTCCCCCAGTTTGGCAGGTTCCCGCTTCATCAGAATGGGAGCCTGAATGAATTCCATGAGCCCATTGACGCCGCCATCTGACGCGAAACCTGCCACAGGAAGACCGCAGGCTGCGGCCTCCAATACCACGAGGCCAAAAGGCTCATAGCAGGAGGTCATCAAAAAAACATCACTGGCATGATAACACGGAGTGGGAGGATCCTGCAGACCCACGAACCGAATGCGATGAGATGCATGCAGCTCCGTTGCAAGCTGACGTAAGCTCAATTCATCAGTTCCTGTGCCTGCCACCAGTCCCCAGACATTTTCGGACATGGCAGCCACGGTGCGCACGAAGTCATCCACCCGTTTCACCTCATTGTGCAAACGACCAACAAACGCGAAGACGGTGGCATCTTCAGGAATTTCAAACCGGTGCCGAGCATCTCGTTTTTGTCCCATGCTCGCCGGAGTGAATCGCTGCGTATCTACCCCATTGGGTATCACGTCGATTTTATTCTTCGGGTAACCTCTGTGGATCCAAGATTGCGCAACACTCTCGGAGACACAAAAGAGGTGGTGATAAGTATTGGCATGGACAAAGCCTGCCAACCGATGACGCCAACGGGCATGGGGAGCTGGTGCTGTCAAATGACCATGTCCAACACACTTTCCCACCAAAGCGGCCCTGCTGACCAAGTGGGTCCACGTCACTCCATCGTGGTGATGAATGATGTCTGGCTTTTCCGCTTTTAAAAGACGGTAAAATCTCCATGCCGCTAGCATTCGTTCATGACGATTCCCGTTCTGGAGATAGAGCGCATTGCCAGACAGCTCCTTTCCCAAAGCACCCGGACCACCGTAAACAAAAACACATTTGGCAGTCACCTGATGGGCAGTTTGTCGCTTGGCCAGTTCCACAGCCACACGCACAGCGCCTCCCCCAGCCGCGTCGTCCTGTTGGCAAACATGCAGGACCTTCATAATGTCACAGAGGGCCTCGCTGCAGCGGCAAGTTCATGCGCCACCGTTTGTCCGTAAACGCTTCTCGAAAGTTTCGCATAAAAAAGCTCACTAGAAGCCTGCGACATTCGCCCCCGCATTGCAGGATCCCCCACCAGTGAATCCAGAGCCTGAGCCGTGGCAGCCACGTCGCGGGGAGGCACAAGCAAGGCCTCTTTTCCATGAGTTACCACATCACAGATCCCACCATCATCGCAGCACACGATCGGCTTCCCTGCTGCCAGGGCCTCAACATAGACGGTGGCAAAAGGCTCGTCCCATCCCGTGAGCGCAAAGATGTCCGCCCACACCATTTCCTGCAAAACCTGCTCATGAGACAGGCCACCAAGTAGCCGCACATGCCCGCCACCAAAATCCCTCACACCAGCTTCCACCTCGGCGCGGTCGGGTCCGTCTCCGGCTATCCATAATTCACAGCCTGGATACTTCTTCTGGACCCGCGAAAAGGCTTCCAAAAGAACAACCAGACCTTTGCGGCGATAGAAGCCACAGGCGCAAAAAATAATAATCTTGCCCTGCCTATCTGCGGGACGCGGACTTTCAAAATTCCCTGCGGGAATAGGATCACGACCATAATGGGCCACGACCACGCGTGTGCCTGGGAAAAGACGGTCCAGATCCCTCTTCATCCGACCCGAAGTGGCCACCACCGCACTGGCAGAGCGCAAAACGCGTTCGTAATGCTGCCGCCGAAAAGCAAACCTCTCGCAATCCGTGATTTCGTCGAAATCCCAATCCGAAATCACATAATTAATACCCGTTTCTTGCTTGAGACGCCGGGCCAGTTCCCCTCCCTCAAAGGAATGATGAGCAAAGATGACGTCCGGGCGTCTGCGCGCGATGGCATCCCGCAAGGCACGGCGCACAAAACGCCAGCCCAGGGCCAGGGCAAATCCTGGCCATCGTTTGTTTAAACTGCGACCGAACATCGCGTGATAAACTGGCCATCGAGGAAACAATACCCACAAGGATCCCATTTTTGCTTTAGGTGGACAAAGCGCAGCCCAGGGAGCCATGCCTAGTTTGCCCAGTATGCGCGGGATATAGCTGGTCGGGGAGATCACTTCCATCTCGATCCCCTGTTCAGCCACGGCCTCAGCCTGAGACAGAGCCCACACCCCCAAACGCTCATTGTCCGGGTGGGGGAAACAGCCTGCAATCAATAACACTCGCAAGGGTCGATCCCCGTGAGTAAATGACATCAAAGGCAATACCTCTTCAGTCTTTGACGAACTCATAAAGAATAGATTTCGCAAAAAGTTCCGGGGCCAACCCTGCCGCGATCAGGAAGGGGGCCGCACCAAACACAAGGCGACTGACTAGGCCCGTCTGAGGCCCAACAGCGATGCCGGACCACTTGACAAGTTCCAACCCGCTTCGCTGCCCGAGTTCGTAGATCGAGTTCGCATCATACCAAACCACATGATCAGCGCTGTCGATGAAGACGGAGCGGCCTCTCAAGTTCTTCGAAATCACATTGATGTACCAGGGATTGGGTACCGTGACATATAGGCGACCGCCTTTGGCGAGCATGCCTGCGCAACTATCTATCAGACGTCCGGGAGAAGACAGATGCTCAAGGACCTCCCCTGCCACAATGAGATCAAAAATTTCTGGAAGAGGCCCCTCAATAAGGTCCGCCAATTGGACATTAAATCCCTGCGACTTCAAAAATTCCACGGACTCCGGCAAAATATCCACACCAAGACATTTGCTCGCACTTCTGCTCAAGTGGCCGTGCAGCCATTGGGGATGAGACACTGCCTCTTTGGTATGGGCGACGACACCAATGTCTAACACGCTCAATCCTGCGACTGCGCCAGAAAGGTAGGCGACCCGGTCTTCAATCAAACTTCCGGATCTCCGATTCTGAATTGCATCAAACCGAGCACGGCTGACAACCGATGAATTGGGGTCATCCGAAAGAGTGCTCCATCGAGGCATTTTTTGAGATTCCAATGGTGATAATTTCATAGAGAGTTTGAAAGGGACGCCCCCATTGTCTGAAGTATCCGCGCTGCACGGTGATCCCAGGTTTCTAACTTGGCCGCCGCAATCTGCGCTGGAGAGAAATCCTCGGAAGGACCGTTCAACACCGATTCCACCCGTTCACAGACTTCGCGGGTGGTGTGCCCTATGCTGATCAAAGGCTCAAAGCTCGCCACCTGCGCATTGACCGCAGTGCCCACGACAGGCTTGCCGGCGGCGAGATGATCAAACAGGCGCATAGGAGAACAGGCACGGTTCAGAGGCGTATCCCGATAGGGAATCAACGCCACATCGAGGGCCTGCATCCATGCAGGCAGCTCCCCATGTGGCCGTGGACCGACAAAGACACATTTCGGATTTTGCCGCAGCCTTCGGAGCCCTTCGTCTTGGCAGGTTGGGTCCACCGGGCCCACCATCACCACACTGCCGACGGAAGGCAGACTGCAGCAGGCCTCGATCAAATCAAAATCCAGCCGAGAATTGATCGCCCCCACCACGCCCACCCAAGGGTGCCGGAGTGCTGGGAAAGCACGGTGCAAGGCAGCCCGCTGCTCGTCCGTGCTGCGCTGCAAAAAGGCAGCATCCGTCGCATTTGGAGACACGCTGACACGGCCTTCTTCCAGACCGTACTCAGAAACGGCCCGATCTGCGAGCGGGCGTGAAACAAAAAAACAATGATCCACCCGTCGGGCCAGTTCAGCCTCTTTTTGCAAAATGGCCGTCCCTCCCCAGTTCGCATACTGGGCGTAGTCGTCCGAGCAATAATAGAAGGTCCGCATGTGCGGCGCTGTCCTTTTGACCAATTCCAAATAGTGAGGTGAAGTGACGACCAGCCCCTGAATTTTCTCTCCCGAGCTGCGGGCCTGCTGCCGGATCTTCCACCCTAGGTAGGGTGCGACGATGCCGGCCAGCCGGGAGGCCCAGCCAGGCGGAAGCGTCAGAGGCAGGATTGTCAGTTTCCTAGCCGTTTCAGGGGCAGGCTTCGCATCTTTATTTCGCCACGCAGCCACCACATCCTGCGGCATGAGGCCGAGGACCGGGGTTTGCAAAGAGAGCGCCTCGAAAGGCTTTCTCCGCCAAAGAGTGTTGATGTCGGCAACGGCGATCAATGAGCCATCCGTTCAGATTCGTTGCAACACGACCAGTCCATCCACATGAGCGAACAAGGTGTACTCGCCGGATTGATGCAGCAGTTCCCAGACGGCCCGCTGCACGCCCGCAAAGCCGATGTTGTCCGTATCGTGGAAGGCCAGCAGACCTCCCCTCACAAGCTTCCGGCCCCAGGCAAAGCCATCAAAGGAGGCATTCACATAGTCATGCACGGCATCGATGAAAACCATGGAAACCTGTTTGACCTCACTGGATGCAGCGGCCTCACCCGAGGTCATCCGAAGGTGCCTCACGTGAGGCAAGCATCCCACTCTCTGCTGCATCTTCTCAAAGTCTGACTGGGCACCTCCGTAGCCGATGTAAGGATCCACCGCCACATAGTCCCGCGTTGTGTGTGCAACCAGAATGGAAGTCGTCACCCCTCGGTAAACGCCAATCTCCACACGGGATGCCTCAAGGTCTTCCGTCTCCAACACAGCCTGGATCAGCACCCGCATCTGCTCAGGGGTCACCGCCGTGTCAGCCGTTTCATAGGGCTGAAGATTCGGAATTTCCAAAGCCGGAAGCAGCCGAGGAATCGGGAACTGATCAAAGTTCCGGAATGCCGATTTCTCAGCGATTCGGGCTTTGGCCGTAAACCAGAGACGAACAGGATTCAGCTTGGAATACTGCTTGTAAGAAAAGGGATCAACAGGGGTCATAGGCAGGCGACGGGCAACAACAGGGACACTATTTGGCAGATGCGAAT
>DMMK01000303.1 GCA_003453085.1 Verrucomicrobiales bacterium | reverse complement strand
TAAATGTGGGGCGGGTATTCGTTGGTGAGGAAAAGGGACTTCATGTGGGCAGGCTGCCTTCTAGCCTATTCCTGCCCGCTGACGCGAGAGGAAGCACATGATTCGCGCAACCTGCCTGACTTCCCCCGCCATGATCCACATGCGGCGGGGGATTGGGAAAGTCCGTACTGCTATTTGAAGTGCTTGGCCGCAGCATTCAGATGCGCGGCGTATTCTTCGGTGCGCATTTCCACACGTTCGCGGATGCTGCGTTCGCCGATGCCGTCGTGCTTGGTGGCGACGAGGGCTTTGAGGAGATTGATCAGGTCCCGCACATCGCTCATCATCACATACTCAGGAGCGATTTTTTTGTTCGCGTCCATGTTGTGGTAGTTGCCCAGGGGAATGGAGATGCCAGTGCTGCGGATGCCTGCGGCCTGCATGGCGGTGGCTTCACAGGCTCCGGCGTCCAGCAGGCAGCGCTGCACGCGGATGCCCTGCTCCTTGGCAGTCGTCATCAGCACTGCGGTGCCTTCGCTGTCGAAGATGGAAAGGCGGTCACCCACACGGACGACGGGGCCACCGCTCATGACGGCACCATTGACCGGGCGGCTGGTTTCGATGGAAAGGAAAACGTCTTCGCTGCCGAAGGGCCACTTTTGGGCGATGTGCCAGGCACCGAGGAAACCGACTTCTTCAGCGCGGGTAAAGACAGCGTGGAAAGTGGTGCTGAGGTCCAGCGCGGCCAGTTCCCAGAAGGTGGCCACGATCACGGCGCAGCCGACGAGGTCGTCACAGGCAGTCGCTTCGATCTTGTCATCGGTGATATTCGCCGGGAAAACCCAGGTGGCGATGTCGCCTTTGGGTTTGGCGCGCAGGCCGCGTTTCACACCGGCCTCGACTTCAGGCTTGGGCACACCGCCGAGGAATTCGAAATCATCTTTGCCTTTGCTGCCCGGGACCCGCACGAAAGCCGGGTGGTCCATGTGAGCACCCAGCACCCAGGTGGGCTTGCTCTTGATTTTGCCATTCTTGTAGGTGGCAACGAGGTTGCCATACTTGTCACGCTTGGTTTTGACGTGAGGGCAATCCTTCAGCAAAGCCTCGATCTCCGCACGGACATGGTATTCGTGGAAAGGAGCGGTGGGCTGCTTTAGAACTCGCTTGAGAATGGTTGTGAGGTTGGGCACTGCCATGTGTCCACCGTAACGACCTTTTCACAACCCACAAACGCCAAGGTGAAGAACCTCCGATATTTCTGCGAGACCGTTTTGGTCTCTTTTGCTGCCTGGGTGCTGCCCCGGCTGCCCCGTTCTGTCATTTTGGCCCTGACCAAAGGCGTCGGTTCTGCCGCCTACTGCCTGGACATCAAAGGCCGGCAGACTGCCCTGGAAAATTTGAAGGTCGCTTTCCAAGACCAATACACTTTGGCCGAACGTCGGAGGATCGCCCGGCAGTCCTATCAAAATTTCGCCCGCACATTCCTGGATCTCTTTTGGGCTTCCTCGCTCACGCCGACGACTTGGCAGCAGCACATCACCATTCAGATGTGCGATGCGCAGGCGGAGGCACAGGCCCGCGAAACGGGGGGCGTGTGGGTGACGCCGCATTTTGGCAATTTCGAATTCGTCAGCCTTATCTGGGGCTTTCGGGGCATCCCGTTTACGGTGGTGGCGCAGGATTTCGACAATCCGGCCCTGACGGCCATCTTCAAAAAGCTACGGGAGCATTCCGGGCACAATGTCATCTCGCAGGAAAATGCGATGCTGAAGCTGATGAAGGCGCTGAAGCGCAAGGGACATGCGGGACTGCTGACCGACCTGAACATCTCACCAGGCAAGGCCTCCACCGCCATCCGTTGTTTTGGGCTGCTGACCTGCGTGCCGACGCTGCATGTGCAACTGGCCATGCGTCTGGGGCTTTCCATCATGACCGGAGTCTGCCTGCCCTTGCCAGACGGGCGCTATCAGGTCTCCATTTTCGAGGCGCTGCGCCCTCAGCCGGAAGATGATGTCACGCTATTGACGCAACGTGTGTGGGATCATTTTGAAAAAGCCATCCGGGAAAATCCCGAATGCTGGCTGTGGATGTACAAACACTGGCGTTATCTGCCCGCGCGTGGCGACTTCCCCAGCTACCCGGCCTATGCCAAACCCTCGCGCAAGTTCACCGCCATGCTGGAGGAGATGGGGCTGGCGGAGGCACCGCCGCCTGCGGCATGATTCCGCCGTTGCGTATCCCGCCTTCCTTGCTACCCACTAGGCAATCCCAGATGACACAACTCTTCGAAATCCTCGGCCAGTTCGACCACGAAAGCGATTGCCAGAAGCTGCTTTACGCCCCTCTCTCCCAGAAGCTCACTTACCGTGAGACCACGGCTTACAAGGTGGATTTTGAAGGTGACGCGGCTGCTCTGGAGGCCTTTGTGAGCCAGGTGCTGCTGGATCCGATCAGCCAGACGATGCGCAATGGTGAGACGTCGGCCTTTGAGAAGGCCAGCTTCACCCTGGAATATGGGATGAAAGGTGGCGCGCTGGATCTGGAGAAGGAGATGATCCTGAACTACTACCGCGCGCTGGAAAATCCCGGCTTCCAAATCACGAAGCTCACCCTGCGCAAGCGGGTCTATGTGTTTGGCGACAAGGCGGATTCCAAGCCTTTCGTTCGCGATATTTGCAACCCGGCCATCCACACCTGGGAAGTGCGGCAGGCTGCCTGACGCACCGCCATGCTGCGTTTTTCCTTTTTGGGGTTCCCGGTCAGCATCCAATGGATGTTTTGGCTCACTCTGGCGCTGCTGGGCGGGGTGTTTCGCGCCTCGGGGGATCCGGAAGCGATGCAGCGGGTGCTGGCCTGGGTCGTGGCAGGTTTTTTCTCGATCCTCATCCACGAGTTGGGCCATGCCCTGACCATGCGCCACTACGGCGCACGGCGGGTTGGAATTGTCCTTTCCCGCTTCGGCGGCTACGGCCAGCCGGGTCGCTCCTTTGGCCGCAGCGGAAGTTTTTTTGTCAGTGCTGCAGGGCCGTTTCTTCAGATTGCCGCCGGGGTGGTGGGGTGCGGGGGGAGGGGGGCGG
>DMMK01000169.1 GCA_003453085.1 Verrucomicrobiales bacterium | reverse complement strand
TTGCAGGACCGTGCTGATGCCCGTGGTCGCCATGCCTGCGGGGATGGTTTCCTGGAAGGTCAGATGCCCGCCCACCACACCTCCGTTTAAATAGACTTTCAGCGCATCTCCTGCCACCACGACCAAGTCCGGCTGGCCATCGGCGTTCAGGTCTGCCACGGCAGAGTCACGGATGTTGCTCGTGCCCAGAGAAAAGCTGTCCACCGTAAACATGCCACCCACTCCCTGCCGCCTCACCGACACTAGGCCCGTGATCCGGTCAATCTGCAGGACATCATCTCCGAACCCTTCGTCATCAAACCGGTCGCCAAACAGCCCCGCGCAGTCCATCCCAGCCCCTGTGAAAGGAAGGATGCCGCCCAGCTTCGGTTCCAGATTCGGGGCCGTGCTGAAGGGAAAGGGCGAGGCAAACGTCCTCCTTTGCAGCGGCGAGACATTGCCCGCTGCGTCAATCGCCCGGATTTCAAAAATCACGGACGTGCATTTGAAAGCGACATCAAAGGCCTGCCCGCGCTCCCATGGATAAGTATTCCACGGCGTGCTGTCCGGCAGCGCTGCCGTACTGTTCAACTTGCTGCGAAACTGGATGCCCGCTAGCGGCGTAAATCCTACATCGTCAGAGGGATCCAGTAGCATCTTGAAGTGCACCACCGTCCCCACCTTTTCCACCCACGCATGGGAGATGTTCAACGTGGGAGGAGTGATGTCAGCAGCCGAAGCCACCGGATTGATCAGTGCGCCAAGCGCAGCCCATGCCAAGAGAGTCAGCTTCTTCATTGAGAGTGAGGGTACAACCTTGCCCAAGCTTATAACCTCATCACTCATTTCCCCAAGGGAATTTCATCATTCAAATAAAGTCATTTCTCACATTTGATAAGTCAATCCACCTCATTTCCGCGTTCGCTACGCCGACAAACTGCCTCCCGAATAGGATGCTTGGCAAGAGCATGCACTGTACAAAAAGGGCTGCAAACTGCCTGGAGGGCATGCCAAACACAGGCTTTAGGTGAGTAGTCTGTCGGCACACTCGATGTCTGCCATCACGTCAGTCCCCACGAGGTAATGCTAGCTTGTCATGCAAGAGCCGAGTGCGGACCCAGCTTTTAGCTTTTCAAATGCTGCTTTTTGTCTTTCTCTGAAGCCGCATGAATCCTGAGCCGCCGCCCTTTGGCGATCCTACCAACATCCGGCGTGAGAACAATGCGGCCATCAGCAAGGGCGTGGCGGTGGGCTGCGGGGGTTGCCTGATGGTGGTGGCAGCCCTGGTGTTTTTCATTGTCGCGGTATTGGGCTTGGTGATGCTGTTCCTTCGCGGGTCTGAACCCTGTGTGGAGACGATGCGGCGCGCTCAGAAGTCCCCTGCCCTACAGCAGGCACTGGGGGAGCCGATGAAGATGGGCTGGATTCTGACCGGCGGTGTGAGCACCATGAATGACTCAGGCAGTGCCGATGTCTCCATCCCCATTTCCGGGCCCAAAGGCAGCGTGCGCATCCACACCCGTGCGCAGCGGGAGGAACGGGTTTGGAACTACAAGGAAATGAGCGCCCGGCTGCCCACCGGCGAGGTGGTGGACCTGCTGAAAACCCTGCCCGAAAAGGCTGCGACCGCCCCCTGAGCAAAAGCTTTAGCCTGGGATGCGGAGCCCCTCAAGTTGACTCGGAAGGAACACACTCGTATGGGAAAAGGTGATGCTTGGCCAGATCCTTCCTCCACTGCTTGCTGTCCTGTTTTTCGGTGCCCTCCAGGCCCCGGCGGCCAGCCTGCTGGTCTATTATGATGGCACGGCTTCGGGCAATGATCTGGTGGACCTGAGCGGCAATGGACGCAACGCGATCTATGATGCCAACGGATCTGCCACCACGCCAGTGATCCTGACGACAACTCCAGCCAACGGCAGCAGTGGGGCCTATGCCTCCCTGACGGCGAACGGCAGCAATCAGAGCGGACGTTATTCGGTGACGCCTGCGGGGGGCTTCAGCTACAATTTCAACAACCAGAGCTGGTCGGCCGCGATGTTTTACAACCGCCAGTCGGTCGCGACGAATGACACCCTGTTCCATATCGGGGCGGGCGATGGTTTCGGTGGAGAAAACGAGCTTTACGCCTGGGCGACGGCGAACAATACCAACCTGTCATTTCAGCACTACCCGGACGCGGATGTGAACCTCACTGCCTCAGGCAAGCTGAACTTGAACGCCTGGCATCACCTGGCAGTGACCTTCAGCGCCTCCGGCCTGAATGACGGCATGGGGACGCTGAGCCTGTATGCGGATGGCGTGCTCATCGGCACGGACAGCACCTTCACGCTGGGGACGAACAACACCTTCTTTTTTGGCGGCCAGGGCAGCGGTACCTCCGATCGCAATTTCATCGGCTTTTTGGACGAGATGGCCTTGTTTGACGGTGCCCTCACCGCCGGGGAAATCGCTGGCTTGGCCAATGGCAGCCAGACGCCCATCACCCTGGTGCCCGAGCCCAGCCGCGCGCTGCTGCTGGGCCTGGGTCTGTTTGGCCTGCTGATGAGACGGCGGCGGAAATAGCCTGCCGGGCCCTATTGGGCATTTTGCCCGGTTCAACAGGGCCCGCTCAAGAAGAATGACTCTGGCTCGGGTCCTGCTGAATTTTTCACAGGCGCAGCGCACGCACTGTGCTAGACATCTCCCCCCGCCGTCCCTGGCGGACTTCATTTACCCTCCTGAATCATGCCCAAAAAGACCATCCGTGACATCGAACTGAGCAACAAACGCGTCCTCGTCCGTGTGGACTTCAACGTGCCTCTCGACGAAAAAGACGGCGCGATGGTCATCACCGATGCGACCCGCATCCAGGAAACGCTACCAACGCTGAAGTACCTCATCGAAAAAGGTGCCAAGGTGATCCTTTGCAGCCACCTGGGCCGCCCGAAAGGCCAGCGTGATCCGAAGCAGTCCCTAGCCCCGGTGGCCCCAGCCCTGAGCGAACTGCTGGGCACCAAGGTGGAGTTCTCTGACGAAACCATCGGCGAGGCCGCCAAGGCCAAAGCCCTCGCGCTGCCAGCCGGTGGCGTGCTGCTGCTGGAAAACACCCGCTTCCACGCCGGTGAAGAGAAGAACGATGTCGAGCTGGCCAAGGGCCTGGCGGATCTGGCCGAAATCTTCGTCAACGACGCATTCGGTTCCGCCCACCGCGCCCACAGCTCCACCGCTGGCGTGGCTGATTATCTCCCAGCCGTCTCCGGTTTGCTCATGGAAAAAGAGCTGACCTACCTGCATGACGAGCTGGAAAACCCGGAGCGTCCCTTCGTGGTCATCCTCGGCGGTGCCAAGGTCAGCGACAAAATCGGCGTGATCAATCGCCTGCTGGAAAAGGCCGACACCATCATCATCGGCGGCGGCATGGCCTACACCTTCCGCAAGCTGGTGGAAGGCATCACCATCGGCAAAAGCCTCTACAAACCCGAGTGGGAGCCGATCGCCCAGGTCGCCATTGACAAGGCCAAGGAGCGTGGCGTGAAGCTGCTGATCCCGGTGGATGCCATGATCACCGACGCTTTCGACTTCGACGCCAAGAAACTGGGCACCACGAAGTACACAGGCGTGAACGAAAACATCCCGGACGGCTGGGAAGGCGTGGACATCGGCCCTGAGTCCGTGAAGCTTTTCTCTGAAGAAATCGCCAAGGCGAAGACCGTCATCTGGAACGGCCCGATG
>DMMK01000225.1 GCA_003453085.1 Verrucomicrobiales bacterium | reverse complement strand
TGTATCTGGCCTCTGCTGGTGAACGGAGCGGTTACTGCTATCACAGCACTGCTGATGTCTGGCGCGAGATCGCCACCCCCACGACGGGTGACGCGGGTGCGACAGAAATCGCCCCCGGCGCAGCCATTCTTGTGACACGCAAGGCGGATGGTGCGGCCAACATTGAGCTCACTGTCACGGGTGATACGCTTCCTGGCCGTCAGGTGTCTGATGTGAACACGGGTTTCCAGGTCATCAACAATCCCTACAGCGTCAGCACCACCCTGGCAGCCAGCGGCCTGCAGAGCGCCGTCACAGGCGGCACGGGGGCAGCCAGCGCGGATGTCATCTACCTTGAGCAGGACGGTGTCCTCTCCGGCTATTACTACAAAACAGGCGGCGTTGGCGGTATCGGCTGGCGCGCCCTTTCAGACAATGTGGCAGACGCAGGTGCAACGCTCGTCTCCCCCGGCAAGGCCATCCTTTTCAAGGAGCAGGCTGGCACAGTGAAGTTCGTCCTTCAGGAGCCCTTCGCTGAGTAACCCCTCTCAAAACCCCTTCATTCTTCTCTCACCCATGAAAAAAATATTCCTCTCCGCGCTTTTGGCGTTGGGTACTTTGGGCAGCGGCCAGGCGGCCAATCTTTACTCCAGTAACCTGGGTAACGGTGTCTCCCTGGACGGCAACCTCGCCGGCATTGCCTCCGGCACCGTTCGTTTCGGCGTCTTTCCGGATGGCTTTGATTTCAATGCCAATGTTGGTGATTTTAACGCTCTTGACGCAGCCTTCATTCAGGTCGCCTCCTTCAGCGGCGATCTCAGCGTCAGCGCGATCAATGGCTTTTACCAGCAGGCGATTAGCTACGATTCATCCATCAGCTACGAAGGCACTTCGTATGCCGCTGGCATCGCAGGTAAAAAGGTTTATATCTGGATCCTTAACAGTGTGATCCCTGAAGAAGTGAGCCAGCAGCTCATCGCTTCCTCGAATCAGACCTGGGCCGCTGCGGATGCGGTGGTGGCAGATACCTTTGCCTCCCCTGACTCAGGCGTGGCAGGTCTGACCTTCCATGTCGGCAGCCCTGGTGGTGCTGATATTGGCGCGGGTGCAACCTCACATGTGCTCGGTGGTGCGCAGACAGCCGTCACGGAAGTGACGCTTGCTGTGGCTCCAGCCGGTGTGGTCAATGCAGGGACCGCAGTCACCTTCACGGCAACCACAGACGGTTCCCCGGTGAAGACCTTCAAGTGGCGCAAAAACGGCGAAGTCATCCCGAACCAGTCGGCTAGCACCCTGGTGCTCGCCACCTCAGTGGCCCAAGATACGGGCGTCTATGACGTGCTCGTCAGCAACAACTTGGCCACCGACGTGCCAAGCAACACCGTCTCGCTGACGGTCAACACACCGAAGCCCACCATCCTCACCCAGCCTCTCTCCACAGTCGTTGCTGTGGGTGAAACGCTGGAGCTGAACACCGAAGCCGTGGCTACGGGCAACCTCCAGTTCCAGTGGAAAAAAGGTGCCAACATCGCCGGTGCTACCACGAATGAACTGGTGCTGCCAAACATGAGCCTGGCCCAGGCTGGCGCCTACACCGTGAGTGTGACCAATGCCCCTGGCGCTGGTACCGGCACCGTTGTCAGCAGCAAGGCTGAAGTCGTGGTCGTGGATATAGCCCCCGCAGTGGTCGCTAGCGCCGTCGGTGGCAATGTCTCCCTCACCACGCTGACCGCAGGTAAGGTGCAGAGCTACCAGTGGTTCAAGGTGGGTGAAGTGAACGCCCTCCAGAATAGCACCAAATACACAGGTGTGACCACCAAGACTCTCCTCGTCCGCACCGTTCAGGAAGCTGACTCCGGCGATTACTTCTGTGTCATCACCTCCGGCTCCGATTCTGAGAACTCCGGCATCCGTACCCTCCGCGTCTTCACCCAGGCTCCTGAGTTGGATGCAGCAGCTGTGGCCCTCATGCCAGATGCCGAAATCGGCTCGACCTACAGCTTTAGCGTCCCTGTCCTCGGTGGTGCAGTGAAGGCCCCTCTCACTTACGCGGCTCGCGGTCTTCCTGCCGGCCTGAAGATTGATGCCAAGACCGGCCTCATCACCGGTCGTCCAACCAAAGCAGCACAGAACATCTCCGTCACCCTGACAGCGACTAACCGCGCTGGCAGCGATTCCGAGATCGTCGTGATCAATGTCAATGCCTCCCCTGAACTTGCAGGTCTGGCTGGCAGCTATGTGGGCCCGATTGATCGCAACATCGAATCCGGTCTCCCTGGTGCAGAGCTGGGCGGTCGCTTCGAGATGACGGTTTCCACCCTGGGTGCTCTGACGGGTAAGCTCTACCTGGGTGCTGTCACCCTGCCTGTGAAAGGTTTCCTGGAACTCAATGAAGAAGTTCCATATGCAGAGTTCACGGTGGCCCGCACCGGTGGCCTGACTCCCCTGGTGGTCGGTTTCGAAATCGAAGGCGACAACCTTGTCAACGGCTTCATCAGCGACACCACGAACGACGTGAACTTCGATGGTTATCGCAATGTCTTCAGCACCAAGCTCAATCCTGCGGACGACTTCAAAGGTCTCTACAATTTTGCACTGGGCTTTGAAGTAGGTAATGCAAACATCGCGGATGCTACCGTGCCCCAGGGCGCTGGTTTCGGTTCCTTCACGGTCGCTGCGGACGGCAAGCTGAGCATCAAAGGCAAAACCGCTGATGGCGAGGCTTTCACCACGGCCTCCTTCGTCAGCCCGACGGGTGATGTCTTCCTCTTCCAGACCCTCTACAAGACGGTCACGAAGGGTTCCATCCACGGTCGCCTGATCATTGATTCTGACGACGACAACCTCATTACGGGCACCGCCACTCAGACCCGTCCTCTTGATATCTCGGCCAAACAGCGTACCTACGCTTCAGGCTTCTCCATCACGGACCCTGCGAATTCTTATGTGATCATGGGTGGCCTCTACGTGGCTCCTGTCTCACCGCTCGTCTTGCTGAACAAGGCCGCCAATACCCAGGTGGAGCTCAGCCTCACAGGTGGAACGGATGCGACTGCGGCTGAAGCCCTGGTCACCCTGCAGGCAGCTAACAAGATCCTCGTCGGCACAAACACCGCGAAGACCAAGCTGGCCATCAATGCGAAGACCGGCCTCATCACCGGCAGCTTTGCACTGACAGACAAGCGCGCTGGCAAATTTGAAGGCGTGGTCATCCCCGATGGCAGCGAGCTCGTCGGTCTGGGTTACTACATCCTCCCAGAAGCAACCCCCACCATCACCACTTCGAAAATCCTTTCCGGTCTCATGAGCCTGGATGTCCCTGAGGCACCTCCGGCTCCTGCTCTTGACTAAACCTCTCGAAGAAACTGACGAAGAACTCCAAATTTACTCATTTATGAAGCTACCCAATCTGAAAGCCTTCGGTCTCGCCTGCGCGGCCCTCGGCTGTGCCTTCAGCACGGCGCGTGCTGACATCATCGAGATCAGCGATAACATCGCCTCCGATACCCGTTGGACCCGTGATAACGTTTATGTGATCACCAAGATCATTTATGTTCTGCCGCCAGCCAAGCTGACGGTGGAACCAGGCACCGTCATCCGCGCGGCCAGCTCCGATACGACCGGTTTACTCAATAATCCAGGCTCCCTCGTGGTCACACGTGGTGCTAAAATCATTGGTAACGGCACCGTGGATGATCCGATCATCTTCACCTCTCTGGATGATCCGTATGTTCCTGGTGGCAGCAATACCATCCCAGCGACGGTGGTTGGCAACGGTGGCAGCACCGTGGTCATCAGCCCGAAGGATTATTCCACTTCAGGTGTTACCGGGGCCAATGCCTTTACCTACTCCAAAGAGTGCGGTGGTTTGGTGATCCTGGGTCGCACGCCTCTGGGGTATGACCGCGACGACGCGAATTACCTTCAATGGAATGGAACGGAATTCAGCGGTGATAACATTGCTTATCCGACCAACTTCACGACCCCAACTGGTAACGGCACCGGCTTTGCACTCATCGAAGGTTTGACTTCCACCACCACGACTCTGGCCACTCCCTTCGATGCGGATGGTGCAGGCACCGTGTTTGCTCCAGACACCACTTTCCCCCTCGGGTTCTTTGGTGGCGTGGACGAGAACGACAACAGCGGCGTGATCCGTTTCTGGTCTCATCGTTACGGCGGTTTCAACATTGCCAACAACAACGAAATCAACGGCGTCACCCTGGGTGGTGTCGGCCGTGGCACGGTGTTTGAGTTCCAGGAAGTGGTGCAGAATGCTGACGACGGCTTCGAGTGGTTCGGTGGTTATGTGAACTGCCGTTACCTGGCCTCCGTGGTGAATGGTGACGACTGCTTTGACGGTGACTTCGGCTTCTCGGGCAACTTGCAGCACCTGTTCGCAATCAATGACAATGAGATCTACCTGCGTTCTGGCTTCGGCAATGGCACAGATGGTACAGCCGTGGGTCGTAACGGTGCCGCACAGAGTGACAAGATGGTGGAATGGGATGGTTCTGAGGACAACCTTCGTGGTGTGACCCCGCAGACAAACTCGTTCTCCTTCAACTTCACCTTCATCGGTAACAAGTCCTTCAACGGTGCTACAAGCCCCGCTGCCAGCGACAGTTCGCTCAACCTTCTGCAGGGCACTACCGCTCAGTGGTCAAACGGTGTTGCCGAAGACATCTTCGGTCCTGTCGTTCTGATCTCTCAGTCCGTCACTGCTTCCGCCGATCCAGATGGCACCAAAGGCGATGTGTTCAATACACTCTACTTCAATGTGGGGTCCGTCGTCAGTGGTGCAGATGCTGAGAATGATACCAGCACGGTTCTTCCAGCCACCATCGCTCAGCTCCGCGGCAAGGGCCACGCCACCAAAAATGGCCTGGATCCACGTTTGGTGAATGATTCGGATGTGGGCAGCATTGCCCGTGATTTCACACAGGTCCTGCCTTCCAGGGTGGGTGTCACGGACTTCTTCTCCCCAGTGCGTTACCGGGGTGCCATGCGTGACAATAACTGGCTTTTCGGCTGGGGCTGGACCCACGCTGTGGAACTGATGCCGACCACCAATGTGGACCGCCCACGTGTGAGCCTGACTGTCGCGGGTGAAACGGTTTCCGTTTCCTTTGCTGCGGATGTGGATGAAACCGCCGGCGCTGACAAAGTGCTCTACGTGGTCGAACGCTCCATTGATGGTCGCGTTTGGGCCCCGATCGGCACGGTTCAGGATGACTCCGCTGCGGATGTCCCTAACAAGGTGTTTGCTGACAGCAATGCAACCACAGGCCAAATCACTGTGGCAGATTCCAGCTATGCCTACACGGGCAGCCCGGTTCACTATCGCGTGATTCCTCAGTAAACGGTCTCCATATCATTCAGTCTGTGAGCGGGGCGATCCATCTGGGTCGCCCCGTTTTTTGCCATCAAGACTTCTGGGGTCTATTTTTATCCCCATACACCTCCTCGACGGAAGCATTTGTGTGACGGCAGCCTCTCCCGAAGGGTATGGGGAAAGAGACATCTTTGTTGCACGAAGTCTGGGTTCAGCGGTTTAGCCAATGTCACTGCTGTGAAGCGGTCGCCTAGGGGCAGGGGAGTAATCTGACGCTCTGTGACAAAACCGTTGGGTGTTAAGTGTCTGATTTGTCACCTTAATCAGGTTTCTCCGATGCCGAGGCACAGCACATATCCAGGCCGCCCTTCAAGCTTTGGGCGGTTCATTTATGGATTTCCCTTTTGCAATCAGTGACCGTCAAAACCAGGTGGGCCGTGAGGACTCATCTCAGGTGCAAATGCGACTGAGCAGTCTTCTCCTGGCCGTCATGATGATGAGCTCTGTTCCCTCGGTCTGGGGGCAGGAATCGAGTGACGATCTCGTTGCGCGGCTTGTGCAGGAGTCGCAGAAACATGCCATCCCGCGCAATCTCAGCCCTGCGGATCCGCTCTTCCAGGCCGAAAGTTATGCGGCAGGTCTTGCCGCGGATGTGTCTGAATTCAATGTCTGGATGCTGGAGATCATCAAGGCTTATGCAAACCGGGGTGACTTCAGCAGTGCCGCTTATCTGGCAAAACGTTTGCCAGGAAGCGGCAATGGTCTGGCTCATTCGGAGATCGCGGCTCTCTTGGCCGCTCGTCCGGGCCGGCAAAGCGAAGCTGAACTTTATTTGAAGATTGCTCGCAAGGAACTGAATCATGTCTCTGGATTGCCTGCTGAGCTCATGCGTGCACGCGGTGCCCTGGCTTTATATCATTTGGGCCGAAAAAACGAAGCGATGAGCCTGGAGGCAGAGCTTGGAAAGCTGGAACTGCTGTCCCTCAATACACGGCTTCATGAAGCTAATCTGCTTCCTGCCATCTCACTGCTGGACGCAAAAAGGCTGCTGGTGACCTTGACTGAACAGGGGAATGATGAACGCCAAGCGCGCTTTTTGTTAGCCTGTGCACAACAGCACTTCAAAAAAGGCAGCCCTGAACTGGCTGCCTTCCTGCTTGCGACCCGAAGCCGGGCCGGTCGTGTGTTTACTTGGCAGCGGTCTTGCCGAAGCGATTGCGGAACTTCTCGACGCGGCCGCCCATGTTGTCCACGGATTTCTGCGTGCCGGTGTAGAAGGGGNNAAAAGGCAGCCCTGAACTGGCGCAGCCTTTTTTGGAAGAGATCGGCAGCATGGCCATGGAGCGTGGTTTGCCCACGGCCCAGCGGGTGCTCTTGGACCTGGCCCGTGCGGCCCATACCGGGGGGCAGTCCCAATTGGCGAACAAGAGCATGAATCTCTTTTTGAAGTGCTGTGAAGCTTACTCGGACAATGCGGAATGGAAGGCTCCTTTTTTAGCCGCCGCCGCTGAGATTTTGATCGAATGGAAGCGTCTTGATGAAGCCCGTGCATGGCTGAAAGCCGCTGAGGCTACGATCCCCAAAATCTTTGTCATGGATGCCCCTGCTGCCATGCTGGCCATCGCACGTCAACGAGTGAAATTGGACGGTCCAGAGTCGGCTGAACCTTTGTTGCTGGCTGCGGCACGGGCGGGCCGGTCACACACTCACCCTCGTTTCCTGGCAGAGACAGCCGTGCGGATCTGTCTACATGCCGAGGCCGTTTCTAGCCCAATTTCAGCAGAAGTGACTGGCATTCTGAATCCTGCGGACGTGGAGGTGAAGCCCTGAAGATGATGGCGCGGAGTTTTTACTGGATGGTTGTTCTTTGTCTGTGGTGCAGCTACAGCCATTTGCATGCCCAAGGGGCCAATGGGGGGCTGCGTGGCAGTGTGCAGGATGCCGATTTCTATGTGCCGTTGCCGGGCGTCTCTGTGCAATTGGAAGGCACGGGTTTTGCAGCAACGACGGATGAAAATGGCAATTTCTTCATCAACAATCTGCCCCCAGGCCAGTATGCCTTGCTGGCCACTGGTGGTGGTTTCATTCGCGAGCGCAAAACGGGCATTGTGGTGACGCCTGGCAGCGTTAGCGAAGCCTCCCTCAGCATGACCGCTGAGGTGGTGGAACTGGATGAATTTGTGGTGTCCGCAGAGGAACTGGTGGATACAAGCTCGGCGGCTTCTGCACTGACTTTGCGCACCGAGATGAAGAGCTTTAC
>DMMK01000710.1 GCA_003453085.1 Verrucomicrobiales bacterium | reverse complement strand
GCTACGAACTCCAGCCCTCCTAAATATGATTTCCTCACCGCCAAACCATACCCGTCTGGAAGCCCGGAAAACAGCGGTTCTTCGTTGGGGACGAATTCAACGCCTCAGCGGCAACTGGCCACATTCCAACGTAGAAACATTTCGTTTTCGGACAGACCTACGAGCGCACCTCGATGCTGCAAAAATGGAGGACCGTGGACTGTCAGACCGTCAAATTGCCGCCGCCCTCAATGCTGCCTCAGAAGCAGTTTTAACCGCCTAATGGCCGGTTTTAGTCCATTCCCCCTTCATTCCTTTGCCGAAATAAAACCGTCCTTCGCCCCCTGACAGAAGGAATCCCCACACACCTCCCATTCATCCCATGCCCTACGATCCCCTTGCCCAGGCCGAACTCGAACAACAGCGCGCAGAACAAAACAGCGCCTCCCCAAACGCCTCTCCGGAGGATCAGCAGGAAGCCGCAGAGCGCGCTGTGCGCAAACAGCAGGCCTATGAATCCTCTCCGTCCCACCAGGCCAGCCTCGCCAATGCCGCCACCCGTGAGGCTGAAAAAGCGCAGCGCACCGCCCAGGAAGCCGCCTACCGCTCCCAAGGCATCCCCACCTGGACAGGGGCCGATGGCAATCTCTACCCGGACACGCACAAACTCTCAGAGCAGGCCGCCAAAGAGCAGGAAAAAACCGCCAAGGAGCAGGCCAAAGCAGCCAAAGACGCCACAGACCTCGCCGCCAGGCAGCAGCGCGCAGACGCCATCCGCTCCGGCCGCAGGCACCAGGTCAATCCGGTCGATAAAACCCCCATCTACCTCGAGTCCGAGGAGCAGCTGCAGGCCCGTCGTGCGGCCGAGGCTGAAAAACTGCGCAGATCCCACATCGAGGAGCAGATCCGCGCCACCGAAGCCGAGCACGGCGCCCTCTTCGCCCAGCACGCTGCGGAAGGCATCAAGCCACTGCCGGCCACCGCACGCAAAGCCCTGACCGAGAAAGGACTCACCAAAGCCAAACAGGACGCGCTCTACGCCCTCCAGTCCCAGTATCAGGAGCAGGCCAAAGCCACCGATAAAGGAGGCTGGTGGGACGTGGTGAACAACAACCCCACCCCGGAGGCCACCGCCGCCCAGCAGCATCTCGCCCGCCTGTCCGCCCCGGACGCCGAGCTCACTGAGGAAGACCTCGCCCTCCTCGCCCAGAATGATGCGACAAAACCCATCGTCCAGAAAATCCAGAACATTCAAGGCCGCTTAAGCAAGGACGACGAACTCCAGAAACTCAAAGCCGATCACGATCTCCGCGTCGCAGAACTCAAGCTCCGCCGCGATGCCCCGGACAAATGGGCCGAGTCCGTCCGTGCACGCCGCGCGCAGATGACGCCGGAACAGCTGCAGGCAGAACTCGAAACCTCCAACGCCGATCTCGACACCCGCGCCGCCTCCCTCCAGCAAAAGGCCACCGCGCTGAATGAGCAGATCGCCGCGCACACCCAGCAGCTGGAGGCCCTTTCTCAGCAGGCAGCCCAGCGCCGGGAGCAGGGCATTCCCGCCGGTGAAGTCGTCACCTACCAGGGCCCGGACGGCACGCTCGAAAACTGGCCGCAGGATCTCGCCTCCCAGCGGGAGGCCATCGCCGCGCGCTTGCAGGACACCGAGGCGCAGCAGGCCACCGACTGGGCCGCGCTCAAAATGCAGGAGGAGGAGCTCAAAATGGAGGCCTCCCTTCACAACGAAGCCGCCCAGCTGCTGCAAACCACCCAGGCAGCCAAGACCGAGGAGGCCAAGAAATCGGACCTTTCCCGCCTGCAGTACACCCCCGGGCATGAGCAGACAGCGCAGGAACTCGCCGCGCTGGATGCCGAATCCCAGTCCCGCCTTGCCGCCCTGCAGGAGCAGTATCAGGGTCAGCCGCCGCCCGAAGCCCTGGCCGCCCTGCAGCAGGACATCGCGCAGCGCAGCCAGTCCGCCCTCGCCATGGGGGACTCCCGCCGCCTGGCCGCACAGTCCGCCTACGCAGGCATCCAGCAGCAGCTTCAGGAGTTTCAGGCCAACCCGGAGAAAAAAGGAGACGTCGGAGACCTCTGGATCAACGCCCGCAAAAACCTCGCCGAAGCACTCCAGATCCCGGAGGCCCAAGCCATGCAGCTGCTGGAGGATGTCGAGGCTGAGCAGGACTGGGACAAAGTCCTCGGCCGCTTCCAGGAAGCCACCCCTTCAGGGGAATGGAAGTCCTGGCGCAATGCCCTGTCGGATGATTCGGACCCACGCCAGACCCGCGTGCTCTCCAATGGCGGCATCGTCGTCAATCCTTCCATCACCGATGAGGCCAAATACAAAGCCGCCGTGGAGTCCGCCAAAGCCAGCCCGGAGGCCAAGGCCGCCGCTCTCGCCCGCTATCCGGAGATCCGCCAGCGTCAGGGGCAGAACGTGCTCGACACCCTCAAGGAGATCGAAGGCACCTTCGGCGCAGACACACTCAAAGACTGGGAAGCCTACGCCAAAAAACGCCCCCAAGACGTGTCAGAGCAGGACTGGGCCCTCAAGTTCTCGGAAAAACTCAAGGCGGACACCGCCGCCTCGCCATGGACTGCCCTGCTCAAACAGGTCTCCCGCTCCGGCGCCCAAGGCGTGTATGATCTCCGCCAGCAGAGCTCCGGTTTCATCGCCGGCATCACCGGCAGCGAGTCCGCCATGCAGGATGCCCAGTGGGCAGGCCGCAAGGCCGAAGCCATCGGTGCCACCAAGGAGCTCGAAGGCACCGTCGGCCACAATTTCATCACGCGCGGTCTGTTGGATCAGCTGCCACGCCTCGCCGGTTCCATCCTTCCCGCCGCAGGGGGTGCCAAACTCGCCCAGGGCGGCATCAAGCTCTTTGCCGCCACCTCCCTCGGGGGCCGTCTCCTGCCCAGCCTGTCCGCCGCCCTGAAGTCCGCCGCCACGCCTGCGCAGGCCGTCAAAGCCGTCCAGACCCTCACCCGCGCCGGCCTCGGTGGTACCGCCGCCGCCGCTGGCGTGCAGACCTACGGCTCCCAGCTGGCAGACATCTACGGCACCCTGCGCAGGGAAGACCCGTCCCTGACCCACCAGCAGGCCCTCAGCGCCGCCCAGCAGCCCGCCCTCCTCTCCGCGGCCGTCACCGCCCTGCTCACCACCGCCGGGGGCGCCCACGGTCTCGAAAAGCTTCTCGTCAATCCCGCTGCCGCCAAGGAACTCTTTAAAAAACAGTTCACCAGCCAGCTGCAGCGCGCCGGTTTCCTCGGGGCCGCTTTCGCCAAAGGCGCAGGCAAGGAACTGCTGGAGGAGCTGCCGGACGAACTCTTCTCCCAGTACCAGGCGGCCGTTGCCTCCCATCCCAAAGATCCGCAGGCTGGCACCAAGGCCATCGCTGAGTTCATGAAGCAGCTCCCGGAGCTCTCCGTGGCCATCGGCGTCATGGGCGGCGCTGGAGAGGCCATCTCCGATGCTCAAGGCACCAGCGTCACCAACGGTCAGCCCTCGTCAACCACCGTCAACCTCCCAGAAACCCAGGCCGCCGCCGAAGCCGCCATCCAAAACCACCGTCACCTCGATGCCAACGGTGTCGAGATCCCCGAGTTCACCGCCGCCACCCAGCAGCGCGCCGCTCTCGCTCTGGCCACTGCTCGCGGGGGTGATCTCTTCGACGCCACCGAAAAGCAGCTCAACGCCGCAGGCTGGACCCGTCGTGACTCCCAAGGCCGCGACATGCCCCCGGGCAAATACGCCCGCCTCAAAGACTACACCGGTCCCAATGTCCTCAACATCGACACCGAAGGCCGCGCCCACATCGATCCCCAGTACCTCACCTCCCTCAAGGAAAACCTCCCCGCCGTCGCCGCGGCCATCCCGGAAGAAGCGACCAGCCGAAGCGCAGCGGAGACAGACAACGGAACGTTGCCCGAAGGGCGCAGACAGCCTGCTGCTGCGTCAAAACCCGCACCCATCAATGAACCCGCCCCCAACAGCGCACCCTCCACGGCCCAGTCTGGAAACCCTGCAGCAGGACAAACGCCTGCACATGGAGCTGGCGCAAATGCCAACCAAAACCCAGTTTCAGCACCTGATCAGCCTGGGACTCAGCCGCCATCAAGCGGGGGTGCTGCTGCACAATCTGGGACTCCGGTAACCGCCGCTGAGGAGAGCGCTGCCCCGCCTGCCCGCTCCTCCACCGCCGTACCCACCACCGAGCAATCCATCGCCGACTGGCTCGTCGATCGCCACATGCCCGATGCCGAAGCCGCCGCTGCGGCCAAAGCCATCACGTCCCACCCGGACATGGCAGGCAAGGACTACGACCATTTCACCCGCCAGATCACCGCCCGGGACTCCCTCCTCAAATCCCTCGGCATCACCGGCTCCACCACCAAAAGCCAGTCCGCCCAAAATCCCCTCCGCTTCCAAGGAGCGGGACCTTCCAATTCCGCTCCAGTTCAGGAAACGACCGTCAACGACCGTCAACCATCATCAACGGCGCAGCCCTCTCTCCCCCCTGCCGTACAGTCCGCGCTCGACGACACCATCCCCGGCACCCCGTCTCAAGAAGTCTTCGAGGCGGTCAAAAAAGCCGTGCAGGCCAAAGAGATGACCGAACAGCAGGCCACGGAAATCGTCGCCCAGCAGTCCGGAGCCTTGGACCACACCGAACTCCGCCAGTCCCTCGAAAACAAACTCGGCTGGAACACCACCCGCGCCAACACCGCCGCCGCCCTCCACTTCGGAGACAAGACCAAGTCCTCCATCTCGCTCGCCGCCGCAGAGCGTGCCGCCTCCGGTTCTGGCCCCTCCACCGCCGTCGGCCCCGACCCCGAACTCGCGTCCGCACCCTCCACCCTCACCCAGAACGACGACTACGGCCGCGCCAAGCTCAGCGCCCTCTCCCGCATCAAGGACCCCGCCAAAAAGGCCTGGACACGGCAGTTCCTCGCCGCCTTCGAAAAATCCTTCGAACGCCATCACCTGCTCTACGATGCCATTGCCACCGGCGCCGCCGCACGCAAACGCCTGGATGGCCAGTTCACCGCCGTCATGTCGATCGGTGGGAAAATCACCCGCCTGATCGATCTCGACGCCATGGTCGGCCAGTTCTCTCACATCGAGAGCCCCGCCGCCGCCCTGCGCGCCACCGGCATCGAGGAAGATGTGCACGCCATGGTGCTGCAGCTGGCCCGCAAGAACCCCGGCAAATACGGCACCGAGGCGCTGGTCAAACAGTGGAAAGCCCTCCCCGCCAAGCTCAAGCAGTCCGTCTGGCAGGCTTACCGCGCCGCCAATCAAAACACGGCCCACGCCAATGAGTCTCAAATGCCCGTGCTCACTCAGGAGCAGGAATGGCACATGATGAATGAATTCCTGCGCATGCTCGTGCAGGACAAGCACTTCGCCGGTCAGATCACCGAGTCCGTGGATGCCTCCCCCACCCTCATCCAGTGGGTCAAAGACCTGCTCAAAGACCTCGGCAACATCCTGCGCAACCTCCTCAAAGACGCCCCGCCTGCGCTCCAGAAAGACATCAAGAGCATGGTCGCAGAAATCGGCCAGCGGCTCAAAGACATCGAGGGGAAAAGCTCCACCACCACCGCCCGCCTCGAAACCATCCCCACTCTCGCAGACACCCAGGGTGTCACGAGCCAGGCCCTCACCGCCCTCCTGAAAGACGGCCAGGGCATTCTCTCGCCAGACGCCCTCGCCCGCATCTGGGACCAGCTTGATCCCGACCTGCAAAAGCGTGTTTTTGCGCAGAAGGATCGCACGCCACGGCAGACCACCCTCCTCAAGCTCCCCTACACCGCCGCCACCCGCGCCCCCAAGCACGAGCTCATGCAGGAGCTGCTCACCCTGCTCATCACGGATCCAGACGCCGCGCAGTCCCTCCTCTCCATCCCCAAGTCCACCAACATCCTCAACAACCTCGTCTCCAGCCTGCGGGACGCCATCGTCCCGCCTTCCGCGCGTCCATCACCCGCAGCCACCACCAGCGCCCTCCTCGCCACTCTCCACGCCCAGACCCTCCGTCTCCTCGGTTCCATCACCGGCGCCCGCTTCGTCCAGTCGCTCCCACCGCCCGTCACCGAAACGGTCACCACGGTCACACCCGCCGTCGCCGCCAAAATCCTCGCCGCCCGCAGCGCCACCTCCACAGATTCTCCGGTTCCGTCTTCTGAAAATTCTGCTAATTCCGTTAGCCGAGCGCCAGCGAGACAGACTGCCACAGGCAGCCCGCAGGGCGAGGACGGGAACCGCCTCGTCAACGACGGGCCGCGCAGCACCATGACCGGCAAGCCCGTTCTCACCCTCCCCGCCAAGACCATCATCAACATGGAGTCCGGCTTCAAAGACAAGCTCCTCTGCGACGGCCCCACCTTCTCCCTCGGCGATGCCTGCGCCTACAACTCCTCCTTCTGCTACGTCCCTGCCATGATGCCCAAGGCGGGATACATCCCCAATGCCCCCAAGCACGCCGCCATGGTCGTGCGC
>DMMK01000453.1 GCA_003453085.1 Verrucomicrobiales bacterium | reverse complement strand
GATGCTTATGCATGGCACGGGCGGCGGCGGCGCTGTCGCCCTGCTCGATGGCCTTCACCACGGCGGCATGCTGGCGGATGGCGGTGGCGGGGGTGACGCGCTGGTAACCATGTTTCAGGCTGGCCTGCAGGAGGTCTGAAAGCGAGTGCATGAGCAGCCCGGCGATCTGATTTCCCGAAAGTACGGCCAGCGTACGATGAAATTCCATGTCGGCCATGACGGATTCTTCAAACGTGGTGGCCAGGGCGAGTTTTTCATGCACGGTGCGGAGGGTTTTCACCTGCTTGGGCGTGGCGCGTTCCGCTGCTAGCCGGGCGTTTTCAGGCTCCACCATAAGGCGGACCTCGATGAGCTGTCGCAACCGTTCGGTGGCCTCAGGAACCAGCAGTTCCAGTGCGCCGGTGAGAGGCTTATGCAAGTGATTGACGGTACGGATACCTAGGCCCTGGCGGATTTCCAGCAGGCCCTGCTGCTCCAGCCGTTTCGTCGCCTCGCGAACCACGCTACGGCTCACGCCAAGCTGGGAGGCGAGTTCGCGTTCCGTCGGTAGCCAGTTTTCATCCTCCGCTACGTCCCGCCGTGCGATGGCGGCCAGGCTTTGACAGACTTTTTCCACCAGAGAAGGCGGGCGGGCGATGGTATTGAGGATCATGGCGGGGTGATCAGGTGGTCTGACCATTGTTAGAACGTGGCTGTTGAAATGGGTATTTCAGGGGATTTTATTGGCGTGGATTTTGTGGTTTGAAGCCCTTTGGGCTTGGGGACGGGGCAGCGTGCAAGAGCGCCTGTTAGGCTTAGGGCACGGTGGGAGCTTTGGATGAAAGACCGTAGTGATTTACCTTTGGAAAGGTATCTCTAAAACCGGAACTCAAAACGGCCCGTGAGGGCCAGGCATTCGGCGACAGGTTTCATGCCGCCAGAAGGTGTGGGATGCGAGAGCGAGGCGGCGGCGGTGCAGACGGCAAGGCGGAGTCGCTCCGCCAGCGAGTAACCCTCGTGCAGGCCATAAAGCAGACCAGCGGCAAAGGCATCTCCGGCACCAGTGGCACCCTGGCTGTAGCCTGCGGGGAGGTTCAGCGAGGGCTGGATGTGGGTTTCACCGCTGCGGGTGCAGGCAGCGGCTCCGTGCTCGACATGGATGGTGACGCTCTGTTTGACGCCGAGCTGAAGGATTTCCTGCGCGGCGGCGAGGAGGGCGGGAAAGTCATCGGTGGGGACGGTGCGGGTGAGCACACGGGAAGCCTCAATCTCATTGATGATGAGATGGTCCGTATAGGGCAGGGCGCTGAGGGCGATCTCGCGGAACTGGGGGTTCTCCGTACTGACCATGTCCACGCTGGTTTCTAAGCCTGCTTGCTGGGCCTGACGTAGCAGAGTCGTGGCATGAGTTTCACCCGTTTCGTTAAAGCTATCCATGTGATCCAGCAGCATGAGGTAACCCAGGTGCAGGATCTTGGCAGTGGACTGTGTGCAGTCGCAATGGGTGGGGGCAAAGAGTGCATTGGCCCCACGCTGATGGAAAAAAGTGCGGCGTCCGGTGCTCTGCACCGTCATCGCATCCGTGTAGGAGGTGGCGCGTTGATCGGTGCTGTGCAGTTGCGCGGTATCAATGCCGTGGGCCTCGCAATCGCTGCGGATCCAGCGGCCGTTGGCGTCATCTCCCACGAGGCCGCAAGCGGCCAGGGGAAATCCCGCCTGCATGGCAGCGAGGTCTTTGAGCACATTGTAAGGCCCGCCGCCATTGGCCTGCGACTCGCCCAGGATGCTGGCCAGCATGTCCTGCTGGGGGTAGTGATCGACAATCTTCACGTAATCCACGATGAAGTTGCCAGCGGCCAGAATGCCTGAGCGAGGGGAGGTCATAAACGAAACGAATCTCAGAGAGTAACGACGGTGCCTGCACGCTGGGACTCCAGCGCGGCGGCAAAGATCTCATGGGTGGCCACGGCCTCTTCAGGCGTGGCGCAGCCAAAGCGACCTTCTAGCAGGCCTTCGCGCTCCATCAGGTAGGCTGCCCACATCTGCTGAATGACGTCCGGGAAACCAGGCTCGAAGATGCCTCCGGTCACAGCTTTGAAAGGCGTTCCAAAGCCAAGCTCGGTGCGCTTCCACCACTGTTCCTTGCCACGCTCAAAGATCCACAATGTCTTCGGTTCAGCCGTGCTGAAACGCACACCACCATCGGTGCCGAGGATCTCGATGAACCAGGTGTTGGTGGCTCCCGGGGCCAGGCGTTTCATCTCCAGACGCAGGGGCACCTCTTGATCGGCGATGGTGGTCCAGGTGTGCAGCAGGGCATTGTCCCAGGTATCGCAGTTGGTGATGCCGCCTTTGCCATCCGGGCGCTGTGGGTAACCTTTTTGAAGCTGGGCGAACAGGCGTGTGGGTTTCCACCCCAGGCGCAGGGGCAGGTGACAGGAGTGCATGCCCAGGTCATTGAGCGCGCCGCCTTCACCGCAGGTCACGTTGAGACGCTTCCAGTTAGCCGCCTTGGTGGGGTCGAGGTCGCTGCTGTGGTGAAAGCCGGAGACGACTTCCAGCACGCGGCCGATCTCGCCTTTTTTGGCGATTTCAAAAGCACGCTGAGCGCCTGGGAAAAAGGGCATCTCGGAGCTGCATCGGACGAAACGACCGCTCGACTTTACGGCATCCAGGATGCGGCGGGCGGAGGGCAGATCAATGCCGAACGGCTTCTCTGCAAAGAGGTCTTTGCCAGCGGCCAGGACATCCAGGTAAAGCTTCTCATGCAGGTTATGCGGCACAGCCACATAAACCACGTCCACGTCAGGATTGGCGAGGAGTTCGTGATAGTCCGTGGTCTTCTGCGTGCAGGAAGGGATGCAGTCAAACCAAGCCAAGGTTGCTGGGTTCAAGTCTGCCACGGAGGTGAGCACAGGGCGCACGCTCACGTCGGTAAGCGCACACCAGCGGGCGAAGGCGCTGGCCATTTCGCGGCCCATGAGGCCGCCGCCGATGATGCCGATTCGGATGTCTTTCATGCTCATGCGGTCACCAGTTTGAGGGCTTCGTCAACGCTGGCATTGTCATGCACCATGGCCATGAGGGCCTGGGTGATACCTTTGGGATTCGGGTGCTGGATGACATTGCGGCCATAGACGATGCCTGCGGCACCTTGGGCCAGCAGGCCCTGCGTGCGCTCCAGGATTTCCTTGTCGCTGACGCGGCCACCGCCACGGACGAGGATCGGGATGCCGGAGGCGGCAGCGATGACCTTGTGATAAACACTGACGTCATCGGTCGGGTCCGCCTTCACGATATCGGCACCCAATTCCACGGCCTGGCGGACGAGGTAAGTGATGGCGGTTTCATCGCCATTCACCATGTAGCCACCCGCAATACTGTTGGCCTGGAAGACGAGGGGTTCGATCATCATCGGCATGCCGTAGTAGTCGGCCTGAGGCTTGAGGCGGAGGATGTTCTCCACGCATTGCTCATGCACTTCCGGGGCACCGGGGATCTGGAAAAGATTCACGCAGACGCAGGCGGCATCCAGACGGACGGCCTGAAGCATGGTTTCTTCCAGCATGAGGCTGAAGCGGCTCTCAGGCAGCTCTTTGCCGTAGATGTTGGCCACATCCGTGCGCAGGACCAGGGAGGGTTTGAAACGTCCTGGTACTTCCTGCAAATGACGGGCCTGACCGACGGTGAGCTGGATGGCATCTGGTGCTGCATCCACGAGGGTCTTGATGACCACGCGCATGTCTTCGATGCCCTGGAGGAAACCTGGCTGATTAAAGAAACCATGGTCCACGGCCACATCGAAGCAGCGACCGGACTTGGCATTGAAGAGACGATTGAGACGGTATTGTTTCATGGAAGAAGATGTCGTTCAGCGATTATTTGAGTCCCATCAAGTGCTTCATGATGTACAATTCTAACGCCTCGTAGTCGCGGGCATCGCGGAACTGCTGGACCAGGTTGTTGTCCACGGTGCGGACTTTTTCCAGAACGTGGAGGAAGAGCTCGCGGCTGTTGCTCAGATGAGCGGTGACGGGACAGCCGCGCTGGGTGCGCATGGCCTTGATGTCCAGGCCGATGAATTCGCCACGCTGGCCGTAGCTGGCTTCTTCGAGGACGCGCACTTGGTTGAAGGCGACGCGCAGATTGGCTCCACCGAAGTTTTTGTCCTGGTCGTATTTGAGGCCGTTCTGGTCATTGAGGTGCACGCTGCCCAGCTTGTCATGGGCGAGGGCAAAGGCCATTTCATCACTGGGATCGAGGCCAGCGAGCAGGGCGTGGGCGCTTTCGATGAGGCCCTTCACACGCTTGTGATCACTGGAGGCGAAGGAGAGGGCGATGGCATGACCGATGGTGGGCACGTAGGCCTGGTCGGTCGGTTCATTGGGCTTGGGCTCGATCCAGATTTCGATCTCCTTATCATAGTCCAGCATGGCGTTCACTGTTTCCAAAATGCGCTGGTAGGCGAGGCGTGCATCCTTGGCTTCACGGATGTAGGTGCCTTCGCGGGAGAGCCAGAGGACAATGGCTTTGCAATCCAGGGCGCGGGCGATATCGATGCACTTTTTGGTGCGATCCCAGGCATAGGCGCGGTCGGCGGCGCTGTTGGAGGTGTAAGCACCGTCGGTGGTCTGCTCGGCAAACCACAGGCGCGGGGCGACGAACTCAGGTGTGAGGCCCTGGTTGGCCAGCATGGTCTTCACCTCAGTGGCTTTTTCAGTGAGCTGGCTCGGGGTGAAGCCATCCATGCCGGGGACGACATCGTCATCATGGAACTGCACGCCTTCAAAACCCAGCGGGCGGTAAAGCGCATACTTTTCCTCATGGGGGAAAACGGGGCGGACTTCGGTGCCGAAGGGGTCTGCGCCTTCGCTGATGTTCCAGGGGCCAAAGGAAAAACGGTAGTCGGTTGGGGTGCTCATGCGACGTTCTTTTTAGCGGTGTTGCGGGCAG
>DMMK01000521.1 GCA_003453085.1 Verrucomicrobiales bacterium | reverse complement strand
CGAACTTCACCTGACACACCAAGCGCGGGGCCAACCAGGTGCAGCGGCTCATGTCCGCCTTGCTGATGCCCTGCCCCCAGCGTCCTCGGCTCTCGGCAGGCAGATTGGCAAACGGACATTTCTTTCGGATAAGCGGCTGCATCTTGGCGTGCAGTGCCCGCAGAAGCTTGGCATCAAAGCCTGTCCCCACCTTCCCCACACAGTGAAGTTTCCCATTGGCAAACACCCCCAGAATGAGGGCCCCCAAATGTTGGCGGCTACCCTGCGGGGCCGTGTAGCCTCCGATGATGAATTCCTGCTCCTGCTGGAGTTTGACTTTCACCCACTTCCCGGTCCGCAGACCCGGCTCGTAGGGAGACTCCGCTCGCTTTCCGATCAGCCCTTCCAGACCGAGCTTCTGCGCATTCTTGAGCAGCCTCTTCACTTCCCCTTCCAGAGAGGCTGAATAACGTATCGTTTCAGACGGCGGCAGCATCTCCTGCAATAGCTTCTTGCGCTCCGTTAGGGGCAGCCCCGTGACCTCCCGACCCGCGAGGTGCAGGACATCGAACCCATAATAACACAGCACCGCTTTTTCCTTTTTAATATCATAAGCCTGCAGGCCCTGGAACGATGAGCGCCCCTTCCTGTCCAAAGCCACAATCTCCCCATCCAGCAAACAGTCTGGCAGCGCCAGCGACTCCAGTTCATGCACGATGTCAGGAAACTTGGATGTCATGTCATTCTTCGTTCGGGAGGTCAGTGAGACCCTTCCTCCATCCACCCGTACCAGGGCTCGAAACCCATCGAACTTGATCTCAAAAATCCAGCCTTCATCCACAGGTGGCTCAGCCACGAGTTTCGCTTTCATGGGCGGCACAAAGCTGGGCAAAGCCCGCCCTTTGCCAGCCCGCTTTTTGGCTCGGGTTTTCTTGGCAGGTGCAGATGCACGGGTCGGACGCCCCTTCGTTTCAAAAGACTCTGCCTGGGCCAGTTGCCTCATGCTGCGGGAGGACAGGGCCGAACTGTTCTCCTGCTTCCGGGAAAGCGCCGGCATGTCCTCCCCCGCACGGATGAGCAACCACTGGCGGTCCTCACGCAGCCTCACCAGATACCATTCCCCATGCAGCTTTTTTCCCTGAAGGGTGAAGTGCAGCTTTCCCTCTTTCAGAGATTTCAGAGGCGTCTTCACCTCGGGTTCATAGCAGCCTTTATCCCACACCATCACAGTCCCGCCGCCATACTCGCCCTGCGGGATCGGGCCCTCAAAATCAATGTAGGAAAGCGGGTGGTCCTCCACCTCCACCGCCAGATGTTTCTCCCCTTTCCTCAGGGGAAATCCCTTTGGCACCGCCCAAGACTTGAGCGTGCCTCCCAGTTCCAGCCGCAGATCATAGTGCAGCCGCGAGGCCTCATGCTTCTGCACCACAAAGCGCCGTTCACCCCCGCTCCTTTTACGGGCTCGCACGTGACGCGGTTCCGGGGTGACAGCGAAGTCTCGCTTCCTTTGATATTCTTTGAGCGACATGGGTCACGCCGCCTTTCTCCGGCTTCGCGTTTTCTTTCCAGCCGAACCCTTTTTGGGCGCTGCCTTCTTCGTCGTTTTCGGAACTGCGGCCTTGGCCGAAGCACGAGTTTTGCCCGGCGATTTTTTCAGGCTTTCCTGAAGCACCGCCACCAGGTCGATCACATTGGTGGGACGTTTCGCACGGGTCGGTTTCACCGCCTTGCCCGAGCCTCGTTTCACCTTTTCCTCAATCATCTCTTCCAGCGCTTCCTTGTACTCGTCTTTGTAATCATCCGGATCCCAAGGAACCGTCATGTTCTCGATCAGCTTTTCTGCCATGGCGATCTCCGCCTTGGCCGGTGCACGGCCTTCCGGGGCCTTCACGGCGGAAGAGTCCTGCAGCTCATCCGGAAAATGCATCAGCTCCAGGACCAAGTTTTTTCCCTGAGGTTTGATGGCCGCAAGGTGTTGCCTTGTCTTGATCGCCACTCTCGCAATGGCGGTCTTTTGACTGTGGTTTAGCGCATCTCTCAGGAGCATGTAGGCCTTCCCCCCACCCTTACCGACTTCCAGAAGATACGGCTTGTAAAACAGCAACGGGTCCACCTCTTCAAGACTGACAAAGTTAATGATGTCCACCGTCTGCGTCGCCTCCACATCCACCCGTTTAAAGTCTTCATCCTTGATGACTACAAAGCGGTCCTTTTGATACTCATAGCCTTTCACAATCTTGCCCCACGGCACCTCCTTGCCATCCTTCTCGGCCACCCGTTTGTAGTTCACCGGACTCAGGTCAGTCCCGCGTAACAGGCGAAATTGCAGTTCCTCCCTCCGAATGGCGGGATACAGGGACACCGGGATCGAGACGAGTCCAAAACTGATCATGCCTTTCCAGATCGCTCTCATGCATTCATTTCGCTCCGCAGCAGCCCTTTGCGCCTGTCAAAACCGCGAACCAAACAGAATGACCGCCGCTCCAGCCTAACCAATGATACGACAACACGAGAAGCGCCTGAAGCCAG
>DMMK01000617.1 GCA_003453085.1 Verrucomicrobiales bacterium | reverse complement strand
CCCTCGCTCTGCCCGAACGGAAGGAAAACAAAGGCGAACCCACCCCGGCCCCCCGCGGGCGCCTGGCCTGCAAAGTCCTCCAGCGCACCTCCAGCTACGATGCCGCAATCGCCAGCTTCCTGAACAAGGAGCAGGTGACGCAGAAGACCGTCTCCCTCAGCCTGCCCCTGCACAGCGAGCTGCGCTACGGCGACAACCCGCACCAGAAGTCCGCGCTCTATGGCAACTTCAGCGACTACTTTGTGAAGCTTCATGGCAAGGAACTGAGCTACACCAACATCCTGGACATCCACGGTGCCGCCGCGCTCATCCATGAGTTCCGCCGCCCAACGGTCGCCATTTTGAAGCACACCAATCCCTGCGGCATCGGCTGTGCGGATGAAGATCTGCGTGAAGCCTGGGCCAAGGCCTTTGAAACCGACAAGCAGGCCCCCTTCGGCGGCGTCATCGTCATCAATCGCAGCATGACTGTGGGCCTGGCCCGCATCATCTCAGAGATCTTTACGGACATCATCATCGCCCCGGACTTCGATGCGGACGCCCGCGCGCTGCTGCAGAAGAAGAAAAACCTGCGCCTCATCCAGATGCTGCCGGAAGTCACCAAGACCTTCAGCGACCCGATCATCCGCAGCGCCCCCGGCGGCGTCCTCGTCATGGACAGCGATCCACGCGCCCTCGGACTGGAAGACCTGGAAAACAAGGTCAAGACCCAGCGCCCGCCGACGCGCGAAGAGCTGGAAGCCATGCGCTTCGCCTGGCGCGTGGTGAAGCACGTGAAGTCAAACGCCATCGTCTTCGCCACCCATGACCGTACCCTGGGCATCGGCGCTGGCCAGATGAGCCGTGTGGACTCCTGCCGCATCGCCATTTGGAAGGCCAAAGAAGCCGGCCTTTCCCTCGCGGGCAGCGTCGTCGCCAGCGATGCCATGTTCCCCTTTGCTGACGGCCTCATCGCCTGCGCCGAAGCCGGAGCCACCGCCGCCATCCAGCCCGGCGGCAGCATGCGCGATGAAGAAGTCATCGCCGCTGCCGATGAGCGCAAGATGGCCATGGTCTTCACGGGCCATCGTCACTTCCTGCATTGATACTCCCTCCTATGGCCATCTTTGGCATCCTCTTCCTCGGTGTCGCCCTCGTTCTCATCGGCGTGGGCATCGCCCTCGGACTGGCTGCCATTGCGGCCGCAGCGGGATTGATCAGCCTGGGCGTGCTCTCCTCCTCCGTATTGATCGGCCTCCGCACAGGCCGCACGGAATCTGGCATCCGCGCCCTTTTCATTCAGTGCGGGGTTCTCGCGGGCATCCCCGCCGGGGCCATCTGCGCCTGGGCCCTGAAGCACTTTTCAGAACAGATCGGTGATGGCTGGGTGGTGCCTGCCTATGGGGCCCTGGGCGGCGCACTGGCAGGGCTTTGCCTGGCCCTGATCATGGATGCCATCTCTCGCCGCACCCATGCCTGGGCCTCCCGCCAACTGGCCAAAACCAATCTCCTTTCCTCCGACATCCAACGTCCCCTTTGATGAATCCCACCCTCCTTCTCGGCGTCAATATTGACCACGTGGCCACCCTCCGCCAGGCCCGCTACCGCACCATGCTGGGCGCGCACAATGTGGAGCCCAGCATCCTCGAAGCCGCCCATCTTGCCGAGGCCTCCGGGGCCAGCTCCATCACCGTACACCTGCGAGCCGACCGCCGCCACATCGTGGATGCGGACATCTACCTGCTGCGCAAAGAAATCGGCACCAAGATGAATCTCGAGATGGGCAACACGGCCGAGATCCTGGGCATCGCCCTGGAGGTGAAGCCAGACTTTGTCTGCATGGTTCCCGAGAACCGCGAAGAGGTGACAACCGAAGGCGGCCTGGATGTAGTGGGCCAAAAGGAGGCCCTGCGCAGCAGCGTAGGCCGGCTGGAAGCCAATGGCACCCGCGTCAGCATGTTCATTGATCCGGATCTGGACCAAGTCCGCGCCTCCGCCGAAATCGGGGCCAGCATGATCGAGCTGCACACAGGCACCTTTGCCAATGAACAGGGTGAAAAACGGGCGCACGAAACCGCCCGTCTCAAGGCCGCTGCCGAGCTGGGCCACAGCCTAGGACTGCAAATCAATGCGGGGCACGGCCTCACCACCAAAAACCTGGCCGATCTCTTCAGCGTGCCGCATCTGGCGGAACTAAACATCGGCCACAGCATCGTGGCGAGGTCCGTGTTTGTCGGGCTGAAGCAGGCTATCGCCGAATTCATCGCCATCATGGCCCACTACCCACGCGCATGATCGGCCTGGGCATAGACTTGGTGGAGGTGTCGCGCATCCGGGATCTCCTCATCAAACATGGGGACCGCTTCAAGGAGCGCACCTTCACCGCAGGCGAGATCGCTTACTGCGATGCCTGCGCAGACCCCGCCATGCATTACGCGGCCCGCTTTGCAGCCAAAGAAGCAGCAGCCAAAGCCATCGGCACCGGCCTCTGGGCTGAAGGGGTGGATTGGAAAAATTTCGAGATCACCCGCGAAGCTTCAGGCAGACCCGTGCTGCTTTTGCACGGGGGTGCTCAAAAACATGCCGAGGCCCAGGGGGTCACCCGGGTTCTGGTCTCCCTCACCCACACGCGGGATCTCGCGCAGGCGCAGGTCTCTCTCGCTTAAACCGTGAGCCGACTCAAAACGCCATGCCCCACTGCATGGGCGTGGGGGTACGGTCCTGATCACGTGGAGGCATGTGCCGAAAATCGGTCGGGGTCGGACGAAGGTTGGTATCGCCATGCATGAGGTAACCCAGGGAGCCTGCGGAGTGAACCTGACTGCAACTGGTGCCCGAAATGAGCAGGAGGACCGACGCAGCCAGCAGGCTGCAAGAATAGAATGTCATTCGATAGTTGGGGGGTAATGAAGGGCGCTCAAAAAGACTGAGGCGACCCAAAGCAGGGTTAAAACGAAACCACCAGCCTTTAACTTACGCGGTGGAGCGCCATTTGGCCCTATCAAAACCGCAGGTGCCTACCCACTGGCCTTCCCTACTTTCAGCATCCGGCCGCTGGACAGTGGCCCCAACCCATGACACAGAAAAGCCGCCCATGAAAAAACAGACCATCGTCACCCTCGATCTCGAAGGCGTACTCGTGCCGGAAATTTGGATCGCCTTTGCCGAAAAAACCGGCATCGCCGAACTGCGCCGCACCACCCGTGACGAACCCGACTACGATGTGCTGATGAAGGGCCGCCTGGCCATTCTGGACCAGCATGGGCTGAAGCTCGGAGACATCCAGGACGTCATCGGCACCCTCTCCCCCATGGAAGGCGCCAAGGCCTTTCTGGATGAGCTGCGTTCCCTGACCCAGGTCATCATTCTCAGCGACACCTTCGAAGAATTCGCCCATCCGCTGATGCGCCAGCTCGGCTGGCCCACCATTTTCTGCCATTACCTGGAAACCGACAGCACCGGCCGCATCACCGACTACAAGCTGCGCCAGCCTAACCAAAAGCAAAAAGCCGTGGCCGCGTTCAAAACGCTGAACTACCACATTCTGGCGGCGGGAGATTCCTTCAACGACACCACCATGCTGGGCGAAGCTCACAAAGGCTTCTTCTTCCATGCGCCGGAAAGCATCCAGGCCCAGTTCCCTCAGTTTCAGGCCTTCGACCGCTATGAGGACCTCCTCACCGTCCTCAAAGCCGAGCTGTAAAACCCACCCCAGGACAGTCAGGTCACATCCACACCACTTGGCGTCACAAGAAGTTGCAGCGCCGACCCGCAGCCGCGAAATGCGTCGAAAATGACATAGAATCCCGATGTACTTGGCCTGTTAGCTGCTGAATAATATCCCGAAGCGCGAGCTTCACCACAACGAGCTGGACTGTCACTTCATGGTTGGGGACAGTTCGGTCACTTAAGGCCCGGGGGGATTTTGGTTGGGTCCCTCCGGGCCGCTTTTTTTCAGGAAGGAGCGGGGCTTCCGCGCGATGCAAAATGCCCCCGCGCTTCAGCCCGCTGACGAACAGGCTTGACGCTTTCGCGACGAACGTATCCAATGGCCGCCCATACCATGAGCGAAGCTTTTCCAGACATTCCGAAAATCCAGTACGAGGGCCCCAAGTCACGCAACCCGCTTTCCTTCAAGCATTACAATGCCGATGAAGTCGTGGCCGGGAAAAAAATGCGCGAGCATTTCCGTTTCGGCGTCGCCTACTGGCATGCCATGCGCAACAGCTTGGCCGATCCCTTCGGCGCAGGCACCGCCCAGCGCCCCTGGGATGACGGCACCAACTCGATCTCCAATGCCCAGCGCCGCGTCTGGGCCTGCTTTGAGTTCATGGACAAGCTGGGCGTGGACTATTATTGCTTCCACGACCGCGACGTGGCCCCCGAGGGCGAAGCCCTGGCCGAAAGCAATGCCAACCTGGATGCCGTCGCCGATGAGCTGGAGAAGGCTCAGAATGCCACTGGCAAAAAGCTGCTCTGGGG
>DMMK01000068.1 GCA_003453085.1 Verrucomicrobiales bacterium | reverse complement strand
AAATACGCATGCCTTTCCAACCCATTGCCTCGTAGTAAGCCGAGTTGGGTTTAAAGGCAGCCGCATGGGGTGCGGTTTCCTCAATCACCTTGATAATGAACCGCTTGGTGGTCTCATCGGCCTGGTCCATCCGCACGTCCAGCCCTACGCAAAGGTTTGAGCCCGTCGTCGCAATCCGTTTTTCCAGTTTCTCTCTGAAGGTCATGTCTCCCTATCATGGAAAGGGTAAGTGATTTTGGCAAATGGTTGCAGCCGTGATTTCTTCGCGCTAGTTGCGTCATGAGTGCACCCCTCGTCGGCATCATCATGGGCTCCAGTTCTAACTGGCCCACCCTGGAAAACGCAGCCCGCGTGCTGCAGGATTTTGGCGTGCCCTTTGAAAAGAAGGTGGTTAGTGCGCACCGCACCCCGCAGCTCCTTTACGATTACTCCACTACGGCCCAGTCCCGTGGACTCAAGTGCATCATCGCTGGTGCCGGGGGCGCCGCCCATCTTCCTGGCATGACGGCCAGCATGACTACCCTGCCGGTGCTCGGCGTGCCGGTGCAGAGCAAAGCTCTCAGCGGGGTGGACAGCCTTTATTCGATTGTGCAGATGCCGGGCGGCATTCCTGTGGCCACTTTTGCCATCGGCAATGCAGGCGCGATGAATGCCGGACTGTTCGCGGTCTCCATGCTCGCCAATGAGCAGCCGGAGCTGGCCGAAAAGCTGAAGGCCTTCCGCGAAAAGCAGACGGCCAAAGTGCTCGAGAGCCAGGCTGAAATCGAAAAAGAATAAGCCCTACACCGACCGCCCTTCTTGTCTTTGCTGATCCTCCCTCGTTTGTTCCCTGTTTCATTGCCTCCGATGCTCTCCACGCCCCTCCTTCCTCCTTCCACCATCGGCATCCTGGGTGGTGGTCAGCTAGGCCGCATGCTCGCCATGGAGGCGCGCCGCAGTGGCTACCGCGTGGCGATTTTCACCGATGAACCCACCGGATGCCCAGCTGGGCAGGTGGCCGACCTGGAGATCAATGCGGCGTATGATGACAAAGCGGCGCTGGACCGCTTCCTGGCCGAGGTGGACGTGGTCACGGCTGAGTTTGAAAACATCCCTGACGCCTGCCTCCAGGCCGTCGAGGCCGTGAAACCCCTGCGCCCTGGCCGCAAAGCCATCTACACCACGCAGCACAGGGAGCGCGAAAAGCTGTTCCTGCGCGAAAAGGGCATTGCCTGTGCCGAATTCCGGATCGTCGAAAACCTGCCCCAGTTGGAAACAGCGGTGGCCGACCTGGGCCGCCCCTGCGTCATCAAGACGGCTGCTTTTGGCTATGATGGCAAAGGCCAGGCCAAGGTGAATGCGGATACCGATCTCGCCGAGGCCTGGAAGCCTTTTGAAGGACATCATGCCGTGGTGGAACAGTGGGTGCCTTTCGTCTGCGAAGTCTCCGTTGTTGGTGCTCGCAGTGTGGATGGCCGCATGGCTACCCACGGAGTGGTGGAAAACCAGCACGCGCATCACATTCTGGATGTTACCCTGGCCCCGGCACGGGTGGAGCCCGCCATTGTCGAGCAGGCCCTGGAACTTTGGGAAGCTGTGGCCGAGGGGCTGGACTACGTGGGTACCATGGCGGTGGAACTTTTTGTGACCTCCGAGGGCCGCGTGATGGTCAATGAAATCGCTCCTCGCCCGCACAACAGCGGCCATTACACGATTGATGCTTGTGTGACCAATCAGTTTCAGCAGCAGCTCCGCGCCATCTGCGGCCTGTCATTGGGGGATCCATCCCAGCATACGCCTGCCGTGATGGTGAACCTTCTCGGCGATGTCTGGCCTTCTGAACTGGTGCATCCCGACTGGTCTCCGGTGCTGAACCATCCCCGGGCCAAGCTGCATCTGTATGGCAAGGCCAGCGCCCGCGCCAAGCGCAAGATGGGGCACTACACCGTTCTCGGTGAGACGCTGGACGAAGCTCTGGATTCGGTGACGCAGATCCGTTCGGTGTTGTAACCGGACGGTCGGCGGTCACACCAGACGCATGGGCACACCCTGGCTGCTCAGGAACTGCTTCACATCGCCCACGGTGTATTCGCCAAAGTGGAAGATGCTGGCGGCCAGCACCGCATCGGCACCGCCGATCTGGATGCCGTCGGCCAGGTGGTCCAGGTTGCCCACACCGCCCGAGGCGATCACGGGCACGCTCACCGCATCGCTCACCGCGCGGGTCAGCTCCAGGTCAAAGCCTGCCTTGGTGCCGTCGCGGTCCATGCTGGTCAGCAGGATTTCGCCCGCACCGCGCTGCGCCATCTCGGTGGCCCAGGCAATGGCGTCCAGGCCGGTGTTCTTGCGCCCACCGTGGCTGTACACGTCCCAGCCCGCACCCACGGGCTGGCCGTTGGCGCCCAGGCGCTGCGCATCCTCGGCCGAGCGACGCTTGGCGTCGATGGCCACCACGATGCACTGAGCACCGTACTTGGCAGACACGGCGTTGATGACGTCAGGGTTGGCAATCGCGGCCGAGTTGAAACTGGTNNTGCTGCATGTTGCCCGCACCGCCGCTGGCGATGACTGGAATGGTCACCGCCTCGCTCACTGCGCGAGTCAGGGCGATGTCGTAGCCTGCTTTGGTGCCATCGGAATCCATGCTGGTGAGCAGGATTTCCCCCGCTCCACGGCGGCAGACTTCGGCGGCCCATTCCACTGCATCGAGCTCCGTCGGTGTCCGTCCCCCGTGGGTGTAAACCGTCCATGAGCCGCGCTCGTTTCGTTTGGCATCAATCGCCACCACCAGGCACTGGCAGCCAAAGGCTTCGGCAGCCGCGTCAATGACATCAGGAGTGGTCACGGCAGAGGTATTG
>DMMK01000067.1 GCA_003453085.1 Verrucomicrobiales bacterium | reverse complement strand
CCGCATCGGCCTTCAACGGAAAAAGACGCTGCTCACTGTCCGTCACCCCGTTTTTTGCATCATTCCAAAGGCTGTCCCAGAAGAGGTGCAGCACATCCGCCTCCAGTGCCGGATTCGCCCGTCTGATGCCCAAAATCAGCACCCGGTTGGCTCCGCGATCTCCCGTCTCCAGCTTACCCGGCACAAAGAGCTGCGCGCAGTGGCAGGGCTGGTGCATGTCTCCCACCAGGTGGAAGAGCCAGCAAAGATCCACCGCCTTATCCTTGGCCGCCACCCCAGGGTCGCCCAATTCGTGGATCACACGCTTCAGCGTGTGGATGGAATTGAATCCCTGCTTCGGCTCGGCCATGCCCGGATGCCATTCCAGCAGTGGCATTTCCACCTTCCCTTTCATTCGCTCACCCGCCTGCGCATCGGGAAAAACGGGCAAGTCGGTGTAATGCCAGCCGCTGTGGTGGTACATGGCATTGATCTCCGTGGAATTCGGGTAGCCCTCGCGATTGCGAATGAGGTCTGACCAAATCGAAGCTTGGCCAAAGAACCATTTCGCCCGCAGCTCAGGCGCATGGTTCCCCTGCCCCAGCTCCGCACTCATCGGCACCTCAAAAAGCTCCATCTTCGTCGGATGCGCCTCCATCTGCCGCATCACCCACGCTCGTTCAGCCGAGCTCAGCCTTTCATAGGCCACCAGAGCGATGGCCTTGTGCCCGCCATCCCACCACGAGAAGGCGGGGCTCATCAGGCCAAAACAGGCCAGCACACCCGTCCATCCCAGACTCCCACGGAGCCTCCAACCACAAAGGAAATTTTTCATCAGATTAGATCTCAGCAACCGCATAAGTGATGGGTCTATAGCCCCCCGCCATCATGAAAATGTGCCGTTTTTGTCGAGCAGTCTCCATTCATGCCATTTCAGCATGACATCTATCGCCAATCTCTATTTCCGTTACCACAATCCACCCCCGATGTTGGCTCATAACCTTTCATGAGCCAACCCGTCAAATCCTTCCCGACCTTGATCCTGGCTCTCGCAGGCCTCACCACCTTCACTTTCGCAGGCGACCTCCCGCCCGTCCCGGTGCTGGTTCCTGAAAAGAGCCCCTTTGAATTTAACTTTCAGGCACGGTTGCGCGGTGAGTGGCGGGAGAACGTGTTCGACTTCAATGACGGCACAGATTCACCCACCGATGACACCTGGCTACTCCACCGCATTCGCATCGGCATGGAATGGCAGGCCCTGCCCTGGCTGAAGGCCACCGTCCAGGGACAGGATGTCCGCGAATCCTTCTCCGACCGCCCAGACGTGCCTAACCAAATGGGTGCTGAAGGCGATGATGCCTTCGATCTTCGCCTCGGCAGCCTCGAATTCGGTGACCCCAAGCACCTCTCGCTCAAACTTGGACGCCAAGTCCTCTCCTACGGTGACGAACGCCTCGTCGGTCCGCTGGAGTGGCTGAACTTCAGCCGCACCTTCGATGCCGTGAAACTTCACTACCAGGAAAAGGACTGGTGGCTGGACACCTTCACCTCCAGCGTCGTTCGCATCCACGAATCCCATTTTAACACCTCCGACTGGCTGGATGGTGAAAACACCCGCGATCAGCTCTTCAGCGGCCTTTACTTCAGCACCACAGTCATCCCGGTCCAGACCACGGATCTCTACGCCTTCCACCTGCATGAAGAAGGGCTGGCGGGCGGCACCGATTTCATCACCGTAGGCACCCGCTTCAAAGGAGACCCTCTGAAACTCGCAGGCTGGGACTACACCGTTGAAATCGTCGGTCAGGCTGGCCAGCTGCGTGGGCAGGATCTCCGCGCCTTCGCCACTCACCTGGAGGCAGGCTACAATTGGCTGCAAACCCCTTGGAAACCGCGCCTCGCCCTGGAGTACAGCTATGGCAGCGGGGATGGCGATGCCACTGACGGCCAGTCCCACACGTTTCAAAACCTCTTCCCCACCAATCACCCGCCTTACGGGTTCATGGACACCATGTCCTGGCAGAACATGCACAACATCGTGCTCCGTCTTGCCGCCCAGCCCCATCCCAAGCTGAAGACCACCCTCGATCTCCACGGCTTCTGGCTGGACGATACCAGCGATGCCTGGTACCGCGCCAACGGCACCACTCCGGTGCGCCCCATCAGCAGCTCCGCTAGCAACCAGGCCGGTGCCGAACTGGACTTCACCATCAGTTCCAAACTCACCAAGCACCTCGATGTGCTCGTCGGTTACAGCCACTTTTTCGCAGGCCGTTACCTGGATGACACGGGCGCAGGCGACGACGCCGATTATGCCTATCTCATGGTCACCCTCAACTACTGACCGCAAACTCTGCACAGCCTGCATCACCCGATCCTCTCCTGCCCCGCCCCTCTCATGAACAACCTCCATCTAGCCGTCCAGTTCTTCCTTCAGATTGCCGTCATCCTGCTGGCATGCCGCATTGTCGGCATGATCGCCGCCCGCTTCGGCCAGCCCCAGGTGGTGGCAGAAATGATCACCGGTGTCATGCTCGGCCCCTCCCTGTTTGGAGTGCTGGCCCCCGAATGGCAAAAATGGCTCTTCCCCTGGGATGCCCAGCAGATGACCCGCGACACCTCCTGCTATCTGTTCCCAGCTTCCCAGCTCGGGCTGGCCCTCTACATGTTCATCGTCGGCATGGAGTTCCG
>DMMK01000101.1 GCA_003453085.1 Verrucomicrobiales bacterium | reverse complement strand
ATGCGTTCGCGCTGCGAGTCGTTTCGGTCGCGTGTGATCATGTCGAGTTCCTGCCAGTGGCCCTGAGTGTTGTAGGTCTGCACGGGAAGCTCCGGCTCATAGCCCACGCAGTTCACCTTGAACCCCATCTGGCGGAGAACGGTGGCGCAGCGTTCTGAAACGACACCGAAAACAGCAGCGGGGAACTCTTTGAGAAAGGCGGCGATGAGGGGCTGCAGATCTTCAGGGGCGCATACGGGATCTGTCAGGGCGATGCGTTTGGGCTTGCGGGCAAAGACAGGGTGCGTGGCCGTGATAAAGGCGATGTAGCCAAGCTCATGAACAAAGTATTCCATGCCATGCTGGAGCGTCGCATATGAAAGCGCTTCACAACCATGCTTTTTGATATGGCCTGATAGTAAAGACCATTTCTCCTCATGATTGAAATTTTCAGACTCTTTACCTAAGATTGAGCGCATGATGGGGGAAGGCTGATAGGTGTACACCTTTTCTGCGAAGACGCTAGGCCAGATGTTTGAGGAGCCAATCTCCTGTCAGGTCAAAAACGCGCTGTCTATTGCGGTCCAGGTGTCCTGCGTGGCCATTGCCTGGGACCACTTCGACATGTTTGACGCAGGTGAGGGCATCGTGAAGCCGATAGGCCGTGCTGACGGGGTCGAGATTATCTTGCTCCCCCCAGATGACGAGGGTGGCGGCTTTGATTTTGGAAACACGCTTGATGGTGTTTACAAAGAAGGCATGACCTGCGCCTGGCAGGGGGAAATTGGCAAAGGCACGCCGCTTGCCAGGATCCACCTTCAGGCGATCATTGATCTCGGGATCTGCGGCGAGCTGGACTTCTTCGAGCAACTTCACGATGGAGATGCGCAGGTCTTTGCCCGTCAGCAAGCGTTTGAGGTAACCGACACCACAGAGGGTGCCCATCGTCAGCGTGATGGACCAGGGAAGGGTGTTCATCACGGTGGCGTCCAAGGCCACGAGGGCGCGGAGGCGGGGATCAATGGCGGCGACTTCCAGGATGGCGGTACCGCCTGAGGAAAGACCAAAGGCACCGATTTTTTTTGGGTCCACATCAGGCCGCGTCTCCAGATAATCCAGCGCGGCCAGCAGATCGGCCACCCATTCGCGGATGGAAACGTGGTAGGCATGCCCGCCGCTGGCCCCATGGCCGTGCATGTCCAGGAGCAGGCAGGAGATGCCCTGGCGTGAGAGGCTTCGCGCCATCTCAAAGTAGTTTTCCTTAAACTCGCCTGCGCCGTGAGAGACGATCAGGGTGGGGCCGGAACGGGAAGACTCACTGGGGACAAAGCAGGCGTGAATGTCCACCCCCAGGGATTTGAAGGTCACCAGCTCCCATCGTTCATCCACAGACTTATCGGGTCTGGTAAGGATGGATGGTGCGGGTTGGTTCATTATTTGTTAATCGCACTAATACCATTTTAATTATTTTTCATCAAAGCTAGAATCTTTCAAATTGTCCTACAAAATGCACGGTTTTGTGTAGGATATACTGCAAAAAGCCTACAAAATCGCCAAAAAACGGCTGGAATGTCCCAAAACCCTTCCGAAAACGAGCCGGGCCGAAGTCAGTGGCTTCGACTGTTTAGAGAAAAATCATGAATGCCATAAAAACCGCGACGGCAGAGGCGATCAGCACTGCACCTGCGGCCATGTCTTTGACCTGACGGATCTGCTCATCCTGCTCCAGGGTGATGCGGTCGCATAGTTTCTCCAGGGCGGTATTCAGTAACTCGGCCACCCAGACGAGGCCGATGCAGAGACCCAGGCAGCCCCATTTCCAGGCGGGCAAATTTTGGATCAGCCCGAGAGTCGTCACCGCCAGGGTGGCCACGAGGTGGACTTGAAGGTTGGGCTGGCTGCGCAGAGCGGTGCCGATGCCTGTGAAGGCCGGTCCAAAACTGCGCAGGACTCTGGCCAGCCAGGCGACCATGCCCTAAGAGCTGGCGGAGGGTTCCAGGTTGGCGCTCTTTTGCTCCGGGGCAGATTGGTTCACCATCTGCCGCATGGTCTTCACCCAAATGGGGGCATCGGGATGGCCAGGGTTTTCCTTGATCACCTTCAGCATATCGGCCAGGGCATTGATGGTGGAGGGGCCTTTCTCGTAGAGAAAAAGGGCGCGCTGCCAGCGCAGGGCGGGCAGTTCATTCTGGGTCCAGAGCTCAAATTCCGGGGCGAACATCTGCTCTTTGCGGAAGATGCCTTCGGCATTGATGCGGGCATCCCACAGAGCAGGCAGGCTGTCTTTACTGTCCACGGCGGCCAGGGGCAGGAGGGTTTGCATGTATATGCTGCCCACGTCAGCTGCGCGGGTGCTCCAGTCTTTGCGGTTGAGGTAGCGGTTGAGATTGAATGCCTCGACGATCGGGCTGTTCAGGGCATTGTTGAGCCTGTTGTAGGCCACACCTTTGAGCTTCGGGGCGGCAGCGACGACGGAGTTGATATATTCCTGTAGCTTGGGCACCATCTTTTTAAATTCATCGTCTTTGGCCTCATGAGCCTCAAGGGTGAGAATGAGGTACTGAATGCCCAGACGTATGGCGAAAGCGGCATCTCCGTTGTCGTCGCTGTTGCCGCCCTTGGCGTTGCGCTGCATGCTTTCCTGGCGCTTGCGGGCTTCCGATTTGTCCGCTTCCTTGCGCTCGCTGTTCACGATTTTGTCGCAGTCCAGGTAAAGACTCATGGCGGCCTGGTCGCTGGCGGTGCCTTCACGAAGTTTGGCCAGGATGCCGGAAAGGTTGCTGCCGCGCATTTGCAGGATTTGGGTTTCCAGTTCCTTCAACTGCGTCATCACGGAGTTCACCTGGGCTTCCGTCAGGGTCGTGCCGGGCTGGGGCACTGCCGGGGTAGCCGGTGCCTGGGCATGGGCGGCAGGGGCGAGGCCGACGGCCAAAAGTGCGGAGGTGAGGAGCAGGGACTTCATGGTGGGTGGCTGGGAGTGGGAGAAGAGCGCGAGATGCCGGGTGGTGGCGTTCAACGGCCTGTGCTTGCAACAACGTGCACGATGAGAAGTTTCATTGAACGATTTTTACACTGGTCACATTTCTTTATCTGCAATGGCGTCTTGCGCCGGGCGTCAAGCCTGCGCATTAGCATCTTTCCATGATCTGGAATCAGCCATTGCGCTTTCTGCCCATTTACCAAACCCGCGTTTGGGGAGGCCGAAATCTGGAGTCTCAGTTTGGCCGCTCTTTGCCGGATCCCCGGCTGCCGTATGGGGAGTCCTGGGAGATCTGTGACCGGGCCGAAGCGGTGAATCAGGTGCGGGAGGGGGCGGCTGCGGGAATGACGCTGCATGAGCTGTGGACCCAGCATCGAGTGGCGGTTTTCGGCGAGGCTTTGGCCAGTCATCCCTCGGCGCGGTATCCGCTGCTGATGAAAATCCTGGATGCGTGCGACGATCTTTCCATCCAGGTGCATCCGCCTGCGGCCGTGGCGGCGGAGCTGGGAGGCGAGCCGAAGACGGAGATGTGGTATGTGGCGCAGGCCCAGCCGGGTGCCTGTTTTTATGCCGGGCTGCGTGCCGGGGTCACTCGGACTCAGTTTGAAGCAGCGCTGCAGGATGGCAGCGTGGCTGATCTGATGCACGCCATCCGGCCTGCGGCGGGAGATAGCCTGTTTTTGCCGAGTGGCCGCCTGCATGCCATCGGGGCCGGGCTGGTGATCTTTGAGGTTCAGCAAAACAGCGACACCACCTATCGGGTATTTGACTGGAACCGCGTAGGACTGGATGGCCGGCCGCGAGAGCTACATATCGGCCCTTCATTGCGCAGCATGGATTTCGACGACCACGAGCCGGCCATGCAACTGGCGCAGGCAGATGGCACTCTGGCCACCTGTCCGTTTTTTGAGGTCCGCCGGGGCGATCCTACTTCCAGCCTGCTGGGCCGGGAAGGGGAGCACCTGACGGTGGCCGTGGCGCAGGGGGGGATGAGTGTCAATGGCTGCCCCTTGGAGAAGGGAGATTTTGCCCTCATTCCAGCGCAAATGACGGCGGCAGAGCGGCAAATCACGGGCCTGAGTGCCGATGCTTGCTGGCTGGAAGTGCGAATTCCAGTTTCCACCAGCGGCGGAGTGTGAGAATGAAACCCGCCGTTCCGGCAGCTTGACGTTCCCTTTACACGCCTTTAGTATCCTGCTCCGATGAGAGAACCTGTTCTTCCCAGACTGTCCGCTTGCGCCCTTGCGGCAGCATCATTGTTTCTTCTGCCCACCAGCTCCCCAGCTTTCCTGGGACTGTTTGAAAAGAAGGGCAAACAAGCCCCCGGTGCCGATGAGCGCCAGGTCCAGGAAGCCCAGGCGACTGCGCTGCTGATGTCTGCCCGCGAAGCGCAGAATGCAGGCAAGACTGGCCGCGCCCAGAGCCAGTACAACGCCATCGTGAAGCAGTATCCGTTCACGATCGCCGCCTCGGAAGCCGCTTACGCCAGTGCCCTGATCACCCGTGCCAACAGCGATGTGACGACCGCTTTCGATGCCTTTCAGAAGTTCATTGACGACCACCGCTCCAGCGCCCGTTTCAATGATGCCCTCCAACAGCAGTATGAACTGGCGGAAGAAGCCCGCGGGGGCCGCCGTCAGCGCGCCATGCTCATCCTGCCGGTGAAGATGGGTGGCGAAGAAGTGATCAAGCTGTATCAGAAGATCATCAAGAACGCTCCTTTCGGCAAGCTGGCGCCTCTGGCTCAATTTAGCATCGCCGAAATCTACCAGGATCTGGGTGAGAAGGACAAGTCCGTGCTCGCCTATCAGAACGTGGTGGAAAATTATCCGAACACCAAGCAGGCTGGCGAAGCCCAGTTCCGCATTGGCTCCATCAGCAGCGTTGCCGCCAGCCGCAGTGAAGACAAGTCGAACCTCGTGGCTACCCGCGATGCGCTGACCACCTACATGTCCACCAACCCCAAGGGTGACCGCGCCAATGAAGCTGAGATGATTCTCCAGCAGGTGAATGCCGCCGAAGCCACGCAGTCCCTGGCCGTCGGTAAATTCTACCAGCGCATGGGCAAGACCAAGGCTGCTGCCATCTACTTCAACGAAGCCCTGAAATACGGTTCTCCTGAAG
>DMMK01000693.1 GCA_003453085.1 Verrucomicrobiales bacterium | reverse complement strand
ATGGCCCTGCCCACCGCCTTCTTTTAAATCAATGGTTAGGCCTGGATTTTGGTTTTCAAGGAGGGTAAGAACCTGAGGGTAGAGATCTGTCGAAGTCTGTACCTCGGTCCCGTGAAAAGCCGCCGGGCGGTCGCACTTCCAGTAATAAATGTGGCGGCGGCTCATGGGCAATTTTTATCGGAGACCTCTGTGGATGGGACAGGCCTGGCACGCCACCAAGCGGCGAGAAAGGATCCGATGAGGTTTTGCATCAGGGCGCTGAAGACGGCTGGCACGGCAGAAAGCGGTTCGGCCGTGAAGTGCTTTTTCGCCAGCATGGCGGCCATGCCTCCGTTTTGCATGCCGACCTCGATGGAGACGGTGCGAGCCACGTCCTCGGAGTAGCCAAAGACTTTTGAAATCCCGTGGCCCAGGGCAAAACCGATGAGGTGGAGCAAGGCTACGGCCAGCGTGAGCTTGCCCGCATTGGCGGCCATGGAATCGGCACTTTGAGCGACGATGCCGCCCGTGATGAAGCAGATGGCGATCACAGAGACAACAGGGCCCAGTGTGGCCACTTTGGCGACGGTCTGAGGGAAACGCCAGTTGCAGAGCACACCGATAATGACTGGCACCACGACGGCCTGAAGGGTGGAGAGGCACAGGCCCCAGGCATCCACGGCCACATAGGTGCCAGCCAGCGTTTTGCACCAGAGCGGGGTCATGATGAAAGCCAACAGCGTGGAGGCTAAGGTGAGAATGACCGACAGGGCCACATTGGCGCGGGCCAGGTAGGTGATCATGTTGGAGGCGGTGCCACCAGGGCAACTAGCGACAAGGATGAGGCCGATGGCAAAGCCGGGTTCCAACTCTATGGCCTTTGCAACGGCCCATCCTGCCAGTGGCATGATGGTGTATTGAGCGGCAAAACCAAGTGCCACGCAGCCTGGCATCTTCAGCAGGCGGCGGAAGTCATCCACAGTCAGGGTAAAGCCCATGCCCAGCATGACGGTGGTCAGGGCCCAGGTGATCCACTGCCCGGAGAACCATGAAAGGCTATCTGGCCTGACAAAAGCCAAGGCTGCAAAGGCGAGTAGCCATACGGGATACAGCCCAGTGAAGCGGTTGAGAAGATTTTGCATCCGCAAAGATGGTTAGGGCAGATTGGGCAGTTTGGCACTGTAATGCACGGCGCGGTGGCGATTGTCATCGTAGGCAAAGTGCAGCCACTTTTTATCGGCACTGACAAAACCATCCGGATAATTCAGCCGGCCTTTAGGGCCATCGCTGGATTCTTTGACGAGCACGCGCTGGTAGGGCCAGGTCTTCATGCCGTCAAAGCTGATCCAGAGGGAAAGGGGACTGCGGTGTTTGGGATTGGGGTTGTGCAGCATGGCCACGGTATCGCCGCCCAGGGGATAAAGGGTGGCTTTGCTGCCGGGGTTCGGGATATCCGTTTTGGTCGCAAACTCGGGCCATGTTTTGCCGCCATCCTTGGATTCGGCATAATAAAGCACACCGCCCAGGCGATCTCCCCGGATGATCATGGCGATGCGACCATCGCTGAGCTCTACGATGTTATTCTCGGCCCAGCCATGGTAGCGGTCATCGGTCGTCAGGCGCACATTGCCATGCTCGGTGTAGGTCTTGCCTCCGTCATTACTGATGAGGACACCGTTGCGGGGATTGCTGACGTAATGGGTGAGGGCTTTGTGCCAAGGTTTTTCTTCGGCAGGGGGCGGTGGTACGTCTGCACCAGGGCCCACGTAATGCTGGAAGGGGATAAGGATGCGGCCATCACGTGTGGTGATGTGATTCCGCACGAAGGTGAAATTGGCCAGACGGCCAGGAACGGGCTCCGGCTTCGACCACGTTTTGCAACTGTCATCACTGTGCATCATCCAGGACTTCCAGTGGCGGCCCCAGGTCTGCGAATGGGTAGAAAGAAAGGCGGTGCAGCGGCCCTCGCGAACCATCAATTCAGTGATGCACTGCCCGATGGTTTCGCCAGAGCGCGGGAGGCCCGTGTCCACTGGTTGCAAGGGGGACCAGGTGCGGCCTTCGTCCTTGCTGAAGGTGATGCCGGTGTAGTTTTCAGGCGACGGCTCAAAGTCGCCTCCGGCTAGAATCATCAGGCCCCAGGTGCCATCGGGAAGCAGGCGCAGGGTGGTGTCGCAGACCATTTTGTTAGGCGTGACTCCGTCATACGGGATGCTGGTGCGATCCTGCTTGGCATCATCCAAGGCTTGCTGGGACCAATCGGCAGCCTGGGAGTGAAGACCCCAGGCAAAGAGGGTGGTGAGGAGAAGTGGCAGCGTTTTCATTGGGTTGGTGAGGCATAAACGTGGCCATGACGGACAATCCTGTGAAGGATGCAGGGAAGAATGTGTTATGTTAACATGATTTGCGGGCGATTCGGCGGGCAGAGGCAGGGAAATCTCCGCAACCAGAGCCCAAGCCCCACTTGCCAGCAGGGGAAAGGGATTCCAATGTCATGCCCTCCCATGCCCAAGTACACAGTCACCATCGGCCTTGAAGTTCACGCGCAATTGACCACGCAGAGCAAGATGTTCTGCGCCTGCCCGGTCATGGTGGGTGAAGAGCCGAATACGAATACCTGCCCCACCTGTCTGGGGCTGCCAGGGGCACTGCCCGTGCTGAATGAAGCCGCCATCGAAAAGACCATCCTCACAGGCATGATGCTGGGCTGCAGCACGCCGCCCGTGGTGAAGTGGGACCGCAAAAACTACTTCTACCCGGATATGCCGAAAAACTACCAGATCACGCAAAATGATCTGCCGCTGTGCCTGGGCGGTGGTATCCCTCTTTATGATCTGGCCTACCCTAAAGATGCGCAAAAGAGCATCGTCAATCCGGGCAAGTCCGTGAAGCTGACACGCATCCATTTGGAAGAAGACGTGGGCAAGAGCACCCACCACGACAAATTCACGACGATTGATTTTAACCGTGCTGGCACACCTTTGATGGAGATCGTGACGGAGCCAGACATTGACAGTGCGGAGGAGGCCTTTGCCTGCATCACCAGTCTGCGGCAGATCCTGATCTATGGGGGCGTGAGTGATGCCGACATGGAAAAAGGCAACATGCGCTGCGATGTGAACATCAGCATTCGTCCCGAAGGCCAAAAGGACTTTGGCACGAAGATCGAGCTCAAAAACATCAACTCCATGTCAGCGGTGCGCCGGGCCATCAAGTATGAGGTGGATCGCCAGATCGGTGTACTGGACTCTGGCAAAAGCCTGCAACAGAGCACCTGGCGTTGGGACGATGACCGTGGCGAAACGATCTTTATGCGCGGAAAGGAAGATGCGCATGATTACCGTTACTTCCCTGATCCAGATCTGATCCCGCTGCGCACGGAAAGCATCGTCGCCCGGGTGCGCCCGCAGGTTCCAGAATTGCCGCATGAAAAGCGTGCGCGGTTTGAATCTGACTACGGTTGCAGCGCCTATGATGCGGCTGTGCTGGCCAGTGACAAGGCTCTCGCCAGCTACTATGAAGCGGCGGTTTCTGCTGATCCCAAGGTGCCCGCGAAAAAAGTGGCGAACTGGGTCATCAATGACCTGCTGGGGCTGATGAAAGACAGCGAAGAAGGCATCGGTTCCTGCCCGGTCAAACCCGAAGCATTGAACGAACTCGTGGCTGTGGTGGAGTCTGGCAAGATCAGCAACAATCAGGCGAAGGAAGTTTTTGCTGAGATGTTTGCCACAGGTCAGAACGCTGCCCCGATCATCAAGGCCAAGGGCTTTGAGCAGGTGAGTGATACGGGAGCGCTGGAGGCGATTGTGGAGCAGATCCTGGCCGCGAATCCGGATAAGGTCGCCGAGGTGAAAGGCGGTAATGAAAAGGCCATGAACTGGTTCACCGGCCAGGCGATGAAGGCCAGCCAGGGCAAGGCAAACCCGAAGATCGTCACGGACATCGTGCGCAAAAAGCTGCTGGAGTAAGCGCATTTCTATCAGAGTCTAAAACAAAACAGGCGTGAAGGGAAACCCCTCACGCCTGTTTGATGAATGACGATGATTTAAGGAATGATCGGCGTCAGCTCGATCTCACCACCCAGCATGGGCACGGTGGTGGGTGTTTCGGTGCCTTCTGGCTGCTCCGGCAGGAGGAAGAAGCCAGCTCCGAATTTGTCACCCAGATGGTCTTTCACAATGATGCCCTGGAAGGTGACTTTGCGGATGTGGGGTTTGGTGAAGTTAGGCCGAAGGTCCGCAGCCGTGAGGGCAGAGCGGCAGGTGAAGTGTG
>DMMK01000078.1 GCA_003453085.1 Verrucomicrobiales bacterium | reverse complement strand
ATGCACGCCCCCATTCCAAAAAAACACCTATCGGTCTTCGCCCAAATTTCACACACTGCTAGGGCAGCGATTGCCCTACTCACGGTCACCCTGCCAGCGATATCCATCCATGCGGCAGCTCCCTTCAAAGAAATGACCGAGCTTCATGTCTTGACTTCTGATGGGGGGACCGTCACCCCCTCTTATTTAGGCACCAGCGTGCGTGCAATCGGTAGCACGCACAAAATCGCTTCAAAGCCCGCTCCCGGCTTCATGCTTGAGCGCTGGGTGGATCGCCATGCACTCACCGTCTCGCATCAGCGCACCCTGGTCCATACCGTCTCTACAGACCCTTATCGGAACGTCTTTAGCGCCATCTTTGTGCCCAGCCGTTACCCTGAACAGGCCGGGTCATACTCAGGACTGGTCAATAACCCTCACAGTTTTCCTGTGGAAGTATTCGGACAGGCCATCTTCACCATCACTTCCAAAGGCAGCGCCAGCGTTAGGGTGCTTTACAAAGGTACCACTTACCGCTTCAGCGGCCTGCTGGACGGCCAGGGTGCCATTGAGCGTGAATTCAAACTGCGTGGCGGGAACGTTCTAAAGATCGAAATTGGGGCTGATGCAGGTGCCATCACCCTGAATGAGGAACTGGATTCCGTCATCAGCTACCAACGTCTGGTTTATTCCGCCAAAAACCCGATGGTGGAGACAGATCCTGGCCGCTTTAATCTGACTCACAATGACCTCCGTACGGAAACCGAAACAGAGGCCGAGCTTTACCAGCCAGCTTTCATCACCCTCGACATCAAACGCACCGGCCAAGTCAACTATATCGCTTGTAGCCCCTGGGGGGAAAAAATCACTGGCAGCAGTGTGTGGGGAACAGGCGAGTTTTTTCAGCTTTACTCCTTCAAGGGTGGCAAATACCCACGCCATATCGCTGGGCAAGCCTACTTTGATGGAGATGTCCTATATCTGGACTTGAACACCTGCTCTTTTAAAACCAGCCCGCTCGTACATGCCCATTCCACCCTTTCTGGGAGCCGCTACATCCCAATCTCGCTTCCTGAATTGGGTGCCCAACAAAAAGGGTTGGAGCTGACCTATGAGCGCCCGGCTGATCTCAGCCAAGGCAGCCAGACCTGGAGCATCGGTGCAAATGGTGCGCTGAAGGCCCAGCCGGTTCTCCCCCCGCGTCCTCGCCCAAGTCTCTCTTTTCATCGGCCCACGGGCATCTGGACAGGCACACTTCACGTTCCGAGCGCAGGCAAGCTCACCTTCCTCGCTCTCCATATCGGAGATCAGGCCAAGGGTATCTGGTCCGCCCCTGTAGGCAAACCTTCCCCCACAACCACTGTGGTTTCCCCCAACCCGCTAGGCAACGAAGCCGGCCCCGTACAGCTTCAGATCAAGCCCTTCCTCACTGACAAATGAACAGCCTAGCGGAATCCTATCTCCGCACGACAATATAGAGTTTTTCACGGGCTATTCCAATTTCAAAAAGATTGGCCGATCTGTAGAGGCAAACGTGCTGGGATGACAGGGTAGACAGGAGAGTGATCAACAAAGCCTAGGGGCTGCTCTGCCCCTCCCCTCTTGCAATCGCCCGATCTTGGCGGAACGTGAGGGTTCATGTCCACCCCGATTCTGCCGACCGACCAGCCGCCCCTTTTGCATCATGCCGTGGAGGAGGCTGTGCGCCTGCTCCAGGCCGGGGACGTGGTGGCACTGCCCACAGAGACCGTCTATGGCCTCGCCGCCGATGCCCTGAATCCCCAGGCCGTGGCCAAAATCTTCGAGGTCAAGGAGCGCCCCACCTTCGACCCCCTCATCGTTCACCTGGCCGACATCAAGATGCTGGCCCTGGTGGCGGACATTCCGGAAGAGGTGAAAAAAACCGTCGCCCGCCTCATCGAGCGTTACTGGCCCGGCCCTCTCACCCTGCTGCTGCCAAAGAAAGCCTGCGTGCCGGATCTCGTCACCGCAGGCCTGCCCACCGTGGCCGTCCGCATCAGCAGCCACCCCATTTTTAAACGGGTGGCCACCGCCCTGAACAAGCCCATCGCCGCCCCCAGCGCGAATCGCTTCGGCGCCATCAGCCCCACCTCCGCCAGCGCAGTGCTGGCCGAACTGGGCGGCCGCATCCCCCTCATCGTGGATGGCGGGGCCTGCCTGCATGGCCTGGAGTCCACCATCATCAAGGTGACGCCCGCCACCCCGAAAAATCTGATCACCATCGTGCGCCCCGGCCCGGTGACGCCCGAAGACCTGAAGCTCTACGGCCGCCTGGAGCGCATGACGCGCACCGTGGTGGATGGTGCCAGCGAGGCCCCCGGCCAGCTCGCCTCGCACTACGCCCCGCGCACGCCTTTGCGCCTGCTCAGCAAGCCCTCCGACTTCACCCCCGAAGAAGGCAAACGCTACGCCCTCATGAGCTACCGTGGCGAAGAGAAGGACGGCTACCTCGACCTCGCCGATTTTGAGCAGGTCATGGTCCTCAGCCCCGGCAATGGCAAGCTGCCGGAGGCCGCGGTGCGCTTCTTTTACGTCCTGCGCGAGCTGGACAAACTGGGCGTGGATGAAATCATCGCCGAACCGATGCTGGAACACGGCATGGGCGTGGCCATGATGGACAAACTGCGCCGCGCCTCCGTGCGCCCGGCCTGATTTTTCCCTCCCATCGCATGGCCATCCTCGCCCTCGAGTCCTCCTGCGACGAGACCGCCGCCGCCATCTGCACGCCAGAGGGCCGCCTGCTCGCCTCCCGCATCGCCTCCCAGGCAGACATTCACCGCCTCTACGGCGGAGTGGTGCCGGAGGT
>DMMK01000339.1 GCA_003453085.1 Verrucomicrobiales bacterium | reverse complement strand
TTGTAGCTCTTGCCATTGGCTGTCGCCAGATCCTTGAGGAAATGCTCGGCCAGCACCGGGATGTCTCCCTTCCGCAGCCGCAGTGGCGGCATGTGGATGGTGACCACCCGCAGCCGCCAGTAAAGGTCCTCGCGGAATTTCCCTTCCTCCACCATCTTCGCCAGGTCCTTGTTGGTGGCGGCCACCACCCGCACATCCACCTTGATGGGCTTGCTGCCGCCTACGCGCTCAATCGTCTGCTCGCCCAGGGCACGCAGCAGCTTCACCTGGGTGCTCGCATCGATTTCGCCGATCTCATCCAGAAAAAGGGTACCTCCATCCGCCAGCTCAAAGCGCCCAATCCGCCGCTCCTGGGCACCGGTAAAGGAGCCTTTCTCATGGCCAAAAAGCTCGCTCTCCAAGATCTGCGGGGACAGAGCCGCACAATGCACCGTCACCAGCTTTGACTTGGGCCGTCCGCTCAAGTTGTGAACGGCTCGGGCCACAAGCTCTTTGCCCGTGCCGCTTTCCCCTTCGATGAGCACAGTGGCCCGGGTCGGGGCCACCTGTTGGATGGTTTCCAAAATGGGTTTCAGCGTATCCGCCTTGCCCAGGATGCCCTCGATCGAGTACTTCTGCTCCACCTGCTGCTTCAAGGCCTTGTTCTCATGCTCCAGGCTGCGGCTGCGCAAGGCGCGCTTCACCAGCAGTTCCACTTCATCGAGATTCAACGGCTTGGTGACGAAATGATAGGCTCCACGGCGCATAGCCTCCACCGCCGTATCCACACTGCCATAGGCGGTCATCATGATGCAAACCGGGGCATGAGGCAGGTGCAGCGCGGCCTCCAGCAGCTTCATCCCGTCATCCTCACCTAACCTCAAGTCCGTCAACATCACGTCCACTTGGTCGTTTTTCAGATGCTCCATCGCCTCCGCCGCATTCGAGGCCACATAGCAGTCAAAATCATCCTCCAGCGACAGGCGCAGCCCGTCACGGGTATGTTTTTCATCGTCCACAATGAGGATGGTCGCAGGATCGGTCATGAATGTTTGTCACTTGGAATTTCGGAGCCTGCCTCCAGCAGCCTCACTTTGCGCTCCACCAGCGGCAGCCACAGGCTCACCCGCGTGCCTTTGCCGGCGCGGCTTTCGATGTCAATCTCACCACCATGCTCACGGACGATGCGGCGGACGATGAGCAGCCCCAGTCCGGTACCGGTGGCTCGAGTGGTGGAGAAAGGCTGGAACAGCTTGCCCATCTGCTCCGGGCTGATGCCCCTGCCGCTGTCTTCAAAACTGAGCCTCACCTCAAAATCCGTGTAGCTACCATGGATCGTCAGGCTACCGCCCTGGGGCATGGCCTGGCAGGCATTGCGAATGAGGTTGTACATCGCCTGTTTCATCTGGTCGGCGTCCAGAGGCATGGCGGGCATGTCAGCCCGCAGATCCAGCCGCACTTTGGCCTTTGCTGGGTCCAGGTCCGGCTTCAGGAAACGCAGGCTCTCCTGAAGCAGCTCAGAAATCTGCACCTTTTGGAGCTGGGGCTTGGTGGGGCGGATGGCGGCCAGGAACTGGCTGATGATCCCGTCCATGCGCTTGATCTCGCCCGTGGCCACATCCAGGTGCTCGCGCAGCGGCTCCCCTGGCTTGCCCATTTTTTTCAGCCGCCGCTCCAGCAGTTGCAGATGGATCGTGAGGGAATTGAGCGGATTTCCCAATTCATGGGCCACCCCCGCCGCCAGCAGGGTAAAGGCATTGAGCCTTTCGCTTTCGATCTGCTCCTCGGTACGCTTGCGCGTCTCCGTCACATCCCGGATGAGCATCACAAAACCGATGGGCTGGTCATCATCAATGCTGGTGATGTAGAAGTTAAGGTAACGGTTTTCCGGGTAGAAGGTCTCCAGGTCCCGGCTGACCACGGTGCCTGGCTTCAGCAGTTCAGACCAATCCAGCCCGCGCATGCCCTGAGTGAGCTTTTGCCCGATCACCTGTTCTGCCTTGAGGCCGAAAAGCTGGCAGGCAGCACTGTTGACGTAAGTCACCCGCCCTTCCGGGTCCAGCAGGATGACACCCTCCTGCAAAGCCTGAAAGGTCTTCTCCAGAAAGCCTTTCTCCTTCATCAGTTCCAGGACCACGCTCTGCACCTCGGAAGGCTCCAGGCGGTCCATTTTTTTCAGAAGCTTGTCGATGAAGGCAGATCTCATACACTGGGGGCCATGACGGACATACTGCTGGTCTTATCTACGTTTCCTGATCTTGAAAAAGCGCGTCAGATTGGCACAAAGCTAGTTGAATCGCAACTGGCGGCTTGTGTCAATCTGTGTCCAGGCCTCACCTCCATCTATCGGTGGAAAGGCGAAGTGGAAACAGGTGAGGAAGTATTGGCCATCTTCAAGACCACCTCCACTACCTACCCAGCCCTGGAGCAACGCCTGCGTGAACTGCACCCCTACGAAGTGCCGGAAATTGTGGCCATCCCCGCTGGGCACGCTTCAGCAGCGTACGCCCAGTGGGTGGCGGCAGAAGTGCTCAACCCAGCCTAAAATCACTCCTCAACAGGAGAGAACAGCGACTTGCCAGACAGAATCGGGGAAGTCGTCGGTGTCGTAGGCGGATCAGCCGTCGGCAATTGTGGCAGCGTAAAGTAGCCATAGCCACGCAGGCCATCCTCGGTCGGCACCACCATGCCCTGATAGGTCACGGGACGCTTCACCGTGGGGGGTGGGGGGCGCGGATTGGTGTCTTCCAGCGCAAATTTGCCGCTGTAAGAACCTTTGGCAGAATCCACTTTCAGGGAGGTGAGAGCGGCATTGCTGCCCACCAGAGTGACCTTATTTTTCAGCCCGAGATCAAAGACCGCATCCGGATTCCGCGAGGGAGCTGGTCCGGCATCTGTAAAGGTGACACGGCCCTGGCCTGGGGCAGGCAGGCCCAGTGCCAGCATTTGCGGCAGATAACGCCCGCCAAAGGCCCGGATCTCCACAGGGCCAAAACCAGCCACATACACACGGGCCTTGGCCGTCGTGGTTTCCGGCCGCAGCCAGTCCAGCAGACCTGTGAGACGATTGTCCGCGTCATCGGTTTCCGAAATTCCGCGATCAAGCTGCAGTTTGCCCAGCATGGAGCCCGTCGGCTTGGTCTTATACAGTGGCAGGAAGAAGGCGATCTCACCCGTTTCACTGATGAAGCTGCCTGCGGTGATGGACTCGCCGTCCCCCGTTTTCCCAGCGATGCTGGCCACACCGGCAAGGCTAACCGTGATGCTGCCATGGCCATAACCACGTGGGACATTGGGGATGGCATCCGGCATCTCCAGGGCAAAGGTATGGTAGCCATCAAAGGCGTCAGCCTTGTTGTTCTTGGCATCCCAGGTCTGCCTCCAGCCACTGAAGTTCAGGGAAAAAAATCCGTCACCGACAGTGGCGTTGATGAGACGGCGAGTGCCAGGATCAATCTCAAAATAAAGGTCCAGCGGACGCGGCACCGGTTTGCCCGTGCGCACAATGCGAAGGCTGCCGGAAGGAAGGCGCAAAGGTGGCAGTGAGTCCGCCCTGGAAACATCCATCACCCCTTTCAGCGTATGTGTGAGGCCCCCATGCACCAGCTTGCCACTGAAGGCGCCGGTGGCTGTAATTTTGAGATCTAGACGTCCGCCGATTTCCTGGTTCAAATTGAGCTGGCGACCGAGGACGGCCACATAGTCACCAGCCACATTGGCGGGGAAGGCATCCACCTGCAGCTTCACCTTCACCGTTGCGCGTCCGGCCTTGTTGGCAGCCGTCAGCGTGACGTCATAGGCCGCATCTTTGCGCACTGTCGGACGGCCACGAATCACACCGCTGACGGCATCCACCTTCAATCCGGCAGGCAGGCCAGCAGCCGTGTAGGACATGGGGGCCTTGTTCACAGTTGGGTTAACCTCGATCACATATTCGTACAATCCGCTGACAATGGCTCCTGGCAGGAAGTCACCATCCTCGAGCGTCAGGAACTCGGGTGCGGTGTCCACGACCTTGAGGATGTGAACCGCACCGTCCATGAACTTCTCGTTAGGCATCTCGCCCAGCGGATTGACCGCCAGCGGGCTGCTGACCCGGCAGACATAGATGCCCGAGTCTTCCAACGTCAGCCCTGAGATGGAGATGCTTTTGTCAAAGCGGGTGGTGGCCCTTGTGTTGGCGGCCAGATTGCCATCCAGCTTACGCCAGGTATAACCAATGTTATTGCCGGCAGCATCCATTTTGAAGGTCGCCTTAGTCCCCACAGGCAGCACGATGGTGCGGGTGCTTGCATCCACCACCACCAATTCAGACGCCGCGCTGACGCCTTCGGCGAGACGGTTTTTCGCCTTCATGAAATAGGTGCCTGCATCTTTGAGCGTGGCTGCCGGGACCGTGTAGGCCTGATCCGAAATCCCCGGGATCTTTTTGTTGTTCAAATACCATTCCAGCGTCAGAGGCAGGGAACCGGCCACATTAGATTCAAAAGGTCCCGCAGGCCTGCCAAGAGCGACAATCAGATGGTTTGGCGGTCCGCTGACCACCGGCGGCTGGTCATCATCCACCACCGTCATCGTGTGCAGGTTTGGGCTGCCCACCAACGCGGGACCAGTGGGGAAGTTGATCCTCAGCGTCAGCGTTTCCGTCCCTTCCACCGCATTGTCTTGCAGGGAAGTGATCGTCAGCGTCTTCGAAGTCTCACCCGCTGTAAACACCAGCGGCGGTGCAGGAGTGATCCGGTAATCACCATTGTTACCCACGCCGGCATTGGTGGCTGAGCCACCCAAAACAACCGGCACGACCACCGTCTCATCGGCGGCTTCGGAGAGTTCCACCGTCACGGTCCGGGTGGCGGTGGACGATTCATCCAAGGTACTTGAGTCCGCCGCAAAGTGGACAGTGGGGAAACCTGCCGCTCCTGGATCCATGATCGAGATGGTGGACTGCGCACGGTCACCCAGGAAGACTCCTCCCACTGGGACACCTAACTGCACATTGAAAAACTCGGTGCTTTCCGCCACGACATCCCCCGTCGCCTGAACGGGGATGAATTTGGATGCCGTGTCTCCGTTTGCCCAAGTCAGGGTACCACTGGACTCAGCATAGTCTGTGACATCGGCAGAACCAGCAATGAG
>DMMK01000574.1 GCA_003453085.1 Verrucomicrobiales bacterium | reverse complement strand
CCCCCAAGGCCTGCGAGCACCTTTCCGGCCTGGACCGGCCGCCGCAGACGTGTTTTTGGGAGCCATGGCCAGCCTCTGCTTCAGGTGTTGGCCTGCCTTGATGAACTTCTCTCTAAATTTGGACGGTTCGATGGCTCCAGAATCGCGTCGGTTGTAAAGGGTGATCGTGACCCGGACAACCCGCCCGTCCACAAACTCGACAATGGCTTCCTGAGCTTCCATCTCTTTTGCCAGGAGGGTGAGGGAAGTGCTGCTTCCCGGATTTACTTTCCTGGAAAAGCGCGCCCGTGTTTTTCCAGCACCCAGCCACTCAAATTGCGCACCTTCCTTTTGATCAGGAATTCTCACGCGGTACACTTTTTCAAAATCGTCCGGCGAGTAAGTCCAAACTTTGTCAAAATCCAGCAACGCATCCAAATCCACCGGAGCAGCCACCGTTTGGGGTGCAATGAGGGTGACGGATTTTCGGATGGGAAACGAACTTTCTGTGGGGAAATTGGGGTTGATGATCTCCAACCACAACGACTCCGTCCCGATTGTGTGAGTGGTCAAAATCAACTGCGGCGCATACCAGCGCCAGATTGGAGACTCTTGCCCTTTGTGCACCATTTTTCCCATGCTTGAACGCGTTCCCAAGAGCTTCTCCAATTCGGCTTCCAGGCTATCTCGGACATCGACCGGCTTGAACTGCATTAGGAATTTATAAAGCTGTCCCTCGTAGGAATAATGAGCCCGGAAAAGCTGCACGGGAAAGCGGTTTGTCAGGAACTGAAGCTGGCATTTCACATCCGAATTCATGTCGAATATTCTGCAATCTTCACCGGATTTCATTTTCGTGTACAACCATCTGTATTCCGTAACTCCCATGCCTTTGAAAGGAACAACAATATCCCTTTCACTGATCGCAAAGGGCTCCTCCCAGTTGAGGAGGGCATCCACGGCAAAAAGCTTGGGGGTCTGCGCACTCGCCGTGTGGCAGGTGAGCAGAAGGAACAAACCTGCCAGAAAATGAACAGCGCGGTTAAGCATCCTGGAATTTTTACTTTGGAGTTCTCAATCACAGCCCGGACGACGACAGGGTATAAACCCCCAGGGTTGCTTCATATCCTTCTGTTTCGCCCATGCGTTTGAGCTCGTGCCCAGCCCCCCAGGAGTCGGTGAACAGGATTTGGTTCGTCTCTGTGTTATAGCCGATGATCAAGCGCATGTGCCCACCGGTAGTTTGCCCCTCTGCTGGCAGCGGCGGTTCCTCAGGGAACCGGCCCAATTCCAGCGCCCAAATCAGCGGAATCCCCTTGTCCACGTATTGTTTGATCAGCAGGGAAAACTGGCGCTGGGAGACACGGCGCTTGCCGTCTCCGGAGTTATTCATCAACTGCTTAGGATCAATGTGCGTTTTGAGGGCTACTTTGAAAGTGTCGTCCACTTTGCCCAGAAAGTAATGCATAGACGCGCCATTCTTCGCTCCTAGCGGTGCCAAACGGCTCAGTTGGGTAAGCTGGCGCTTCTCAAACGGGATCTGCATGAATTCAAACAAGCGCTGGCAGCAGGCAATCTCACTGTAGCCTTGGCTCCCCTGATCTACCATCGGCACACCCAAAACATAGACATCTCCCTCAGGCGTCGCCGTGATTTTTTTTGCCAGTCCCGTGGGCTGCATCCCAGCAGTCAGACGGCCCATGATCCAGTCCCCTTGATCTGGCGCAGCCAATTTTAAGCGCATAAACTCCGGCTTCCCTGCTGGGCCACTGGCGGCGTAATCATTGTGCTCCAGCATGGCGATGCCTTGGGCAGTCTTCCACCCCCAGCTCACGGTTTTGACGGTCTGACCAACAGAAGCCGATAGATTGGATGGAGACACATTCAAGACCCGTCCCAAGTTTGCGCCAACGTTTCTAAAGGTATTCGTGAAGTCGGTTAATGGAATCCCCTTCGAAGTGCCCTGGCTGTAAAAGGAGATGGTGGCCCGTGTAGCATGGCCATCCATGAATTCCACCACGGTCTCTTCCACTGGCATGGCCTTGCCAAAGAGGGTCAAAACTACATCCACATTCGAGGAGATTTTGCGTAAAAACCTCGCCCTGCTCTTTTCCACATTGAGCCATTCAAACTGCGGAGACTCAGCCTGCTGCCCAACAACCTTCGGGCGGTATTTCTTTTCAAATTCATCCGGAGTGCAGCGCCACAACTCAGAGAAATTCATGAGGTAGTCCAGATCAGCCTCCACGACTACACGGGGTGCGATGGTGATGCTTTCCGTCGGTTTCACTCCAGGCATGCGAGTCAAATTCATGCCAATGAAATCGATCTCAAACTCCATGTTGCTATCCCTCTGCCTTGAAGAACTGGAATTACCATACAGACGGGCGACAAAAGAATCCCGCTTCCAATAAATACTGTTCTCACCGACCTCAGGTTTGGCACCAATAACTTCCTCCAATTTGCTGGAAACAGCCTCAAAAACAGGGATTAAGTCTCCTTTGACCCGCGCCCTGAAAGAGCACGAAACAACCTTCGAACCTTTAAGCTCCAAATGCATATAAGCGGGCTCAAATGTCCCTCCAAAAAGAGTAGCACGAAGTCTATTGCCCTCGAGATGCCAAGTGACGTTTTGGCTGTGTCCGGATACGGGATCTGTCCTTTCTGAAATGCGGCGTTGTTTGATCAGAGGGGCCAGCAGAGCTTCCAGCTTGCTGTAAGACACTGGCTCAGAGGATTTAAAGTCCAAAGCCGGATCAAGATCAATCGGCAGGGGCGGGGCAGCCTGAGAAGACGGCCCGTAAATTCCCAAAAGCATCCCCGTCACCATTAATAACACCCGAATCATATCCCGGTTTTTATTAGGAATTTCATCAAAAGGTCAACAACTGAATTCGAACCCTTGTTTCCATGCTTGAAATCGACCCAACAAAAAGCCCGCGCAGCCGAAGCTGACGCGGGCGGTAGATTGGACGATCCGACAGCGATTACAGGCTTTCGTGCACGCGGGCCAGGGCCATGAGCATGTAGGCGGTGGTCAGCGTGGTGTCGCTTTCCATCCAGCGACCGGCGCTGTTGGCCCAGGAGCCGTCGCCCTGCTGGAGGTTGAGCAACTTGGAGGCAAGGTCAGCACGCCAGTCCACGGTCTTGCCGTCCTTGGTCTTCAGGTAATCCACATCGGCAATCGTCAGGGCCTTGGCCATGGTGTGGTAGTAGTAATAAAGACCTTCAGCGCCGATGCCGGGATTTTCATCCAGCGTGTAGTTCTCGCTGAGCCACTGGATCACGGCCTGCACGCGGGGATCGCTCTTGTCCAACCCGGCGTAAATGAAACTTAGCATGCCCGCATAGCTGATGCTGCCATAGCTGCGGAGGGCGGTGCGGCCATCTGGAGTTTTCACGTCCTTGCCACGGGTTTCACCGGGGCTGTAAACGAAGCCACCAGCATCGGCCTTGTCCGTGCTGACCCAGGAGGCCTTGTTGGTTTCAGGCCGGTTTTGGCAGTTCTGGATGAACTGGATGGCAGCGCCAAAGTTCAACTGCGGCTCGTTTTTGCCTGCATCGCCTTTGTCAGCCAGAAGAGCCTGGGAGTAATAAAGGGCCTCCAGAGCAAAGTGGGTGTTGGAAAGGTCCGCATGGGCCGGGTTGTTCGGCTTGGGTGTTCCGTAGCCGATGCCACCATCGAAGGGGTTGTCCTGCTTGCCCTTTTCATCGAAATCATTCTGCTGGCCGATGATGAAACGGCGGGCCGCCAGGAGTGTCTGCTCGTCCTGGGGTTTGGGGCTGAGCATGAGGGAGGTGAGGGCCAGCGACGTATTGTAGTTCGCGCGAGCTTTCACGTAGATGCCGCCATCGGGCTGCACGTTTTTTAGCAGGAAAGCATAGGCTTTCTCCAGCTCAGGGGAAAGTGCTTCCGTGGGCTGGCGGCCTGGGGCCAGGAGATGGCTGGTGATGGCCAGGGCGGTAAAGGCCACAGGCTCGGCATCGCCCCACTGACCGGTTTCGGCATTCTGCTTCCCTTTCAGAAAGGCCAGCCCGCGATCATAGGCGAGGCGGATTTCCTGCTTCAGGGATTCGTGGCGGGCGGGCTGGGTGCCGCTTTGCGCCAAAAGCATGGAAGGCAGCGCAAATGAAAGGACGGTG
>DMMK01000204.1 GCA_003453085.1 Verrucomicrobiales bacterium | reverse complement strand
AAACCAAAAGTGCTGGGAGTCGGCGAGAAAAAACGTGTGCCCGCTCGCCAAAAGACGAGCGTTGGCAGGCCAGTTCCTGCCCGTGCTTTTTTCAAACAGCGTCGGTTGAAGTGAAGGCATCGTGAACATGAAAACTAGCCACAGGCACCAGCCGATCATGAACCAGCACGGTAGGCCCATCCACAGCCAGCCCATTCTGAGACTTCCCTTCCCGGGCCGACTGCGCAGCCAGGCATACCAAGGGAATATCCAAATCCCCGCCACGGCGAGACCTAATGTCCCCAACACAATCCCGACGACTGAGGCCGCCTGCAAACGCCATTGCCAAGGCAACAGCATGTTCCCGCTCCACATCAACGCTCCTAAAGCCAAAACCAACACCAGCCACGAACAGACCAGAAAGCGGGTCATGCGGTAGCGCTGCCAAGCCGCCATCGAGGATGTCACAGCCTCATTCATCACCAGCTTGTGATGTTATCCCTCCACGTTGTTGGATCTCGATCTGGGCCGGAGGAATAGATGGCGGTGGATGTCTTCAGGTAGATTGGGTTGTCTGTTCCTCTTGATTGAGGATCTAGAAGCCTGCCATCCCCGTCCAGGTCCAGAAGCACATAATACCTTTCGCCAAACGCATCGAGCACGCTCAAGTCCGCAGGATCGTCCGAAGCGCCACCGGACAAATCTTGAAGACCATTCATGGAGTTTTTTGCCAGCGAGGGTTTGTAAAAGGGCTGCTTTTTTGGATTGAGCGTTTCAGAACGCCCCAACAAGGCGGCAACAAAAGCTCCGTCAGAACGCAATTCCGAATCCTGAGCGTTGCTGTCCCCCAGTACCGGAAACCGATCATACTCCCGTCTAAAGAGCTCGACCGACTCCTTCATTTCTAGAATTCGTTTCCGCACCAAGTTAGGACTATCAGGACGTTCATGGCCAATCGGGGGCGAATGGGGCACGAAAAGGCTGATAACGAAGAGGCAACCGAGAACAGCAACGCCCCATTTGAATACCCTCCACGTCTTCGACTTCTTCGGATCTGCGGGCACTGAATTCACCTCGATAGGATAATGCCATTCGGGAAAAGGATGCAAGCTCAAGCCTACCAGACAAACATGTCTTGAACTGCGCAAACCCCAACGCCTAACAAAAAGGGTGAAGGCCATCGCCTTCACCCTTTTTATTGATTCTCGTCACAGACTCAGAGTCGGCCCTTACTTCATCGCCAGATTGGCGGCGGCCACGAGGCCTTCTTCGGAGACGATCTTGCCAGCGAGTTCGGGTTTGCAGCTCGAGGTGAGTTCCTCACGGAATTTCTTGATGAAGCTCTGGGTCGGCCAGGAGCAGGCTTCGCCAAAAGCGCAGATGGTCTTGCCTTCGATCTGGTTGGCCACGCTTTCCAGAGTGTCCACGTCGTCTGGGCTGGCGGTGCCGGCGACGATGCGGTCGCTGATCTTCTTCATCCACAGGCTGCCTTCGCGGCACGGGGTGCACTGGCCGCAGGATTCGTGGGCGTAGAAGTTATTCAGGTTGTTGATGACCCAGGTCATGCTGCGGCTGTCATCCATGATGATGACCCCGCCGGACCCGGCCATGGATCCGCAGGCAGCCATGGTGTCGAAGTCCATCGGGATGTCCGTGATGGTGAGTTCACGACCATCCTTGAGTTTGAATTTCTCATCGGCACGCAGTACTTTGGAGGAGCTGCCGCCAGGGATGATCGCCTTGAGCTTGCGGCCAGGCTTGAGGCCGCCACAGAGGTCGTTGATCACTTCGCCCATGGTCACCTTGCCCACTTCCACTTCGTAGTAACCGGGCTTTTGCACGTCGCCGCTCACGCAGAGAATGCGGGTGCCCGTGTTGTTAGGCGTGCCCAGCTTGGCGTATTCCGCACCGCTCATCTGGATGATGTGCTTCACATGGCAGAGGGACTCCACGTTGTTCACGATGGTGGGGCACATGTAGAGGCCCAGAGCTGCCGGGAAATAAGGAGGCTTGATGCGCGGGTAAGGGCGCTTGCCTTCCAGGGATTCGATCAAACCCGTCTCTTCGCCGCAGATGTAGGCACCGGCACCGCGATGCACGTAGATCTCGCAGTCGAAACCAGAACCCAGGATATCCTTGCCAAGGAAACCTTTGGCACGGGCTTCGGCGATGGCTTTTTCCACGATCTTGGCCGCGTGTGGAAACTCTTCGCGGATGTAGATGTAGGCAAGCTTGGCCCCAGTAGCGAAGCAGGCGATGGCCATGCCTTCCACCAACTGGTGTGGGTCTTGATGTAGGATGTAGCGGTCTTTGAAAGTGCCGGGCTCAGACTCATCCGCATTGCAGATGAGATAGACAGGCTTGGTGTTCGTCGGTGGGATGAACCCCCACTTCACGCCCGTCGGGAAACCAGCACCGCCACGGCCACGCAGACCTGCCGATTTGACCTCATTGATGATGGCCGCCTTCTCCATCTTCAGCGCCACCTTGAGCTGCTCATAGCCGCCATCGTTCAGGTAACATTCGATGGACGGATCGTAACCGACACGGTCAATGTTTTTGAAGATGAGCCGCTTCTCACGTGAGTGCGGTTCTTTGCCAGGGAGATACTGAACAGCGGAGGCCATATTTTGCAGTATCAGGCTACGCTCGGAGGCGGCAACCGGGATTTGTGAAAAATTTCACAAGCGGCAGGTGCAAGGGCCCGTTTTTGCCCTGCCAGCCTGGGCAGACGAGGGGTTATGCCTCACGTTTTTTCAGCAAAATACGCTTAAAACGGCTGTCGCCACCATCAAGGCTCACACTTTGCACCTCCGGATCGTTCACGAAAACGTTGTGAATCAGGCGACGGTAGTAGCTGTTCATCGGGTCCAGAGTCTGGCTCTGGCCCGTGGCGCGGACGCGCTCGCCCATTTCGCGGGCCTGCTCCACCATCTTATCTTCGCGGATGGAGCGGAAGTACTCGATGTCCACCCGGATGCGCGGGGCCTGGGGGATGTGACGCTGGAGGATGCGGTTCACCAGATACTGAATGTCCTCCATGGTGGCACCGCGCCGGCCGATGAGGAGCTGGGAATCCTCCGTGTGGAGCTGGAGGGTGGGACCTTCCGGCCCTTCCAGTTCATCAATTTTCACCGTGAAGCCGAGGTAACCCAGCATGGTATCCACAATCTGGCGGGCGTGAGAGAGAGGAGTCATGGCGCGTGTAGGGGAAAGTACGTCCGAATGCCGCCCGCCTCAATGAGGAACTGCGGGGATTCTTAGCTGAGAGATCACGTAAAACCCAATCCCCCTGCCCTTCGGGGCACAAAAAAGCCCCATTCAGGCAACTGAATGGGGCTTATCAAAAGAGGCTAGCCGCCCAGTTTTGGGGTTTTTGGCTTGGTCTTCTTCTCCTTCTGATTCGGGTTCATGGGGTTGAAGAAGGGATTTTGTGATGGCGGGCCTTTGGGCTTGGGCTCCACTTTTTCCAGGACCGGGTCTTTCATGTAGAGCTTCATCACGCGGCTCTGGAAGATCGCGAAAAGGTTCTGCGTGGACCAGTAGAGGGAGAGGGCGGCGGCGAAGTTATACGAAATGAACAGGAAGAAGAAGGGCATGATGGCAAACATGATCTTCTGGCTCTTGTCCACGGTGGCGGGCTGCGGCGTCAGCTTCATCTGCAGGATCATGGTCACACCCATGATCAGCGGCAGCGGATTGAGGTCGAAGTCCGTGCCCATGATCGGCAGGGAGAAGGGGAAGTTGAAGGTGTAGATGGTGTCGGAGATGGACAGGTCCTTCACCCACAGCCAGCCCTGGCCGCGCAGTTCAGCCGCGTTTTGCAGCACACTGTAAAAGCCGAAGAAAATTGGGATCTGCATCAGCATGGGCAGGCAGCCACCCACGGGATTCACCCCGTAGTCCTTGTACAGCTTCATGACTTCCATCTGCTGCTTCTGCGGATCGTCTTTGAATTTTTCCTGTAGCTCCTTCATTTTCGGAGCCAGCATGCCCATGCGCTTCATGGAGTATTGGGCCTTGGACTGCAGCGGCCAGAGGACGGTGCGGATGACGAGGGTGAGCAGGATGATGGCGACACCCCAGTTGCCGCTGACGTCGTGCATCCAGCGCATGACGATGTTCAGCGGCTTGCTGATCCAGCCGAACATGCCGTAGAACATGATGAAGTCGCGCTGGCCTTCCAGCTTGCTCAGGCGGTGATACTCCTTGGGGCCGAGGTAGATCTCATACTGCTCGGTCACGCTGGCTCC